>DATDDZ010000176.1:0-4356 GCA_036523555.1 Gaiellaceae bacterium | reverse complement strand
GCATTGACGGCTGGGGGACGCTCGCTGTCGTCGCAGCAGCCTCCGCCGTCCTGCTGCTCGGCTCAGCGCTCGTCGGGCGACGGGATCTCGAGACTCCCTGAGCCGGGAATAAGCAGAGGGTTGCCAATCGTTGGAACTGACTATCGTAGGTTTCCTCAACGATTGGAGCTCCATCCGATGACTGCGCTCGAAAACCGAAGGCGATGGTTCGTGCTCGCGCTGGTCGTGGTCGCCCAGTTCATGGTCGTCCTCGACGTCGCGATCGTGAACGTCGCCCTTCCCTCGATCAAGACGGACCTTCATTTCAGCCAGGAGAGCCTGCAGTGGGTCGTGACGGCGTACGCGCTGCTGTTCGGCGGCGTGCTGCTGCTCGGTGGAAGGCTGGCCGACGTGCTCGGCCGGCGGCGGCTCTTCATCGCGGGCATCGTCCTCTTCACCGTCAGCTCGCTGCTCGACGGCCTCGCCTGGTCGGAGGGCTCGCTGATCGCCTTCCGCGGCCTCCAGGGCCTCGGAGCGGCGATGCTCTCTCCCGCCGCGCTGTCGATCCTGACCACGACGTTCCGGGAAGGGCGCGAGCGTAACCTCGCGCTCGGGATCTGGGGCGCGGCATCCGGTAGCGGAGGCGCCGCCGGCGTCCTCCTCGGCGGCGCATTGACGAGCGCCCTCAGCTGGTCGTGGATCTTCTTCATCAACGTCCCCGTCGGGCTGGCAGTCGTCGCGATCGCGCCGTTCCTGCTCCGCGAGAGCCGGGCGGAGCTGCAGCACCGGCACTTCGACTTCACCGGGGCCGCCACGATCACGGGCGGCCTGATGCTGCTCGTCTATGCGATGACCCATGCGGCTCAGCACGGGTGGGCTACCGGCGAGACGATCGGCCTGCTCGCAGCATCGGCCGCGTTGATCGGGGCGTTCTTCGTCGTCGAGGCGCGCTCCAAGGCGCCCCTCCTGCCGCTTCGGATCTTCCGGCTGCGGACCCTGACTGCCTCGAACATCAGCGGCGTCCTTCTCGCCGGCGCAGTGTTCTCGCAGTTCTTCCTGCTGACGCTCTACATGCAGCAGGTGCTGCACTACTCCGCGCTCAAGACGGGCGTCGCCTACATCGCGTTGACGCTGACGATCATCGCTTTCTCGGGTGTCGCACAGGCGCTCGCGACGCGGGTCGGCGTCCGCGGCGTGCTCACGGCGGGCCTGGCGCTGTCCGCAGTCGGTCTCGTCCTCTACGCGCAGCTTCCCGTGAACGGGCACTACTTCTGGGATCTGTTCCCGGCGTTCATCGTCAGCGGCATCGGACTGGCGCTGGCGTTCGTGCCGATGTCGATCGGCGCATTGACCGGGGTCCAGGAGGCTGACGCAGGCGTTGCCTCGGGGCTGATCAACACCAGTCAGCAGGTCGGCGGCGCCATCGGTGTCGCAGTCGCGACGACTCTGGCGACGACGTTCACGAGCCACTACGTCAACGCTCATCCTGGGACGAGTTCGCTCGCGGGCGGCGCTCTGACGCACGGCTTCGAGATCGCGTTCTACGTGCTGGCCGCGATTGCGGCGGCAGGCGCGGTGACCGCGGCGATCCTGACCGAGTCACGTCCGAACGTCGAGTCGGTGCCGGTCGAGGCCGAGGCTTTCGCCGAGGCCGCATAGGCACACAGGCGTGCGGCGGACGAGCGCCCGCCGCACGCCTTCACTTCATCTCGGCGCCCGGGCGTCCACGTACACGGTCCACTCGAGGATCTCGTCGAGGACGAAGACTCCGTTCACGACGAATGGATCGCTGTCGATGATGGTGCGCGCGTCCTCTCGTGTGACGCCCTCGAAGATGAGCATCGCGCCGCTCCAGTCGCTGAAGGGGCCGCCCATCACGACGATGCCGCGCTCGACCAGCCGGTCGACGAACCCGTCGTGATCCCCCCAGCCCGGCTGGGCATCCGGTGGCCCTGCGCCCCAGGCCGGCCCCGCGCGGAACCTCGCGACGAGTCGGCGCCTTCGCACCGCCGGCCGGCGCTCGCTCAGCTCGCCCTGCGAAGCTGGCCCTCGACCTTGCGGTAGGCACTCGAGGTCGGGGGCAGTTTCGTGAGCGCGAGCTGGAGCACGTTGTCCGATTCCTCGCGCCGGCCGTTGCGCCGATGCGTCAGCCCGAGGTTCGCCATCACCCTGCCCTCGAGCTCTTCGTCGCCGAGGTCGTGGAGAATCGAAGCGGATTCCTGGAAGAGGTCGACGGCCTGGTCGACGCGGCCGGTCTGGCTCAGGGCAAGAGCGAGATTGTTGAGCGTGAGGGCGAGCGAGTGCCGGTCCTGGAGGTCGCGCAGGATCTCGAGCGCGCTCTCGTGCAGCTCCGCGGCCTCGTCGCAATGTCCCTCGCGTCTGAGCCGTGTTCCGGCGGCGTTGAGGTCGAGCGCCTCCCGCCTGCGCTCGGGCTCCTGCGTCTCGTCGGAGGCGGATTCGCGGTGGAGATGCTCTGCGAGCCGCTTGGTCTCGACGGTCGCAGAGCGACTCGCCTCCGCAACCTGTCGGGCGGCCCGGTTCGCGACCTCGGAGCCTGCGGCGACGAGGCCGGGCGCTCGCTCGCGCGCCGCGCTGACCCCGGCGGCGCCGAAGCGCTTGCCCTCTCCGGCGGCAGCGAGGCCCAGTCGCTTCCCTTGCGCGGCGGCGGCCGCGCCCTGGCGCACGCCCGCGCGGGACTGGCGGACGACGAACACTCCGAAGAGCCGCACGCGCGGCGCGGTGCGGCGGAGCCACTCGGCGGCTTGCGCGTGTGCGCGCGCGCCCGTGCGTCCGAGCGACCTGCCGACTGCACGCAGCCCGTCACGGTGGCCGAGGACTGCGAGGGCCGCGGCGATCCCGATGCCTCCGGCGAGGACCACGGCCAGGGCGAAGATCACGAGCACGCCGAGCCCGATCGCGGCGAGGAGACCGGCGACCATCAGTGCGAGCCCGGTGCCTGCGATCAAGCGCCGGCGGCGTGTGCCGTCCGCCGGCTCAACGGCCAGCCGGTTCCACAGCGTCCTGATTCGATCGGCTGATCGCACGGTGGTCGACCCCCCAAAGGTCGGGAACCAGCCCCTTCGCGCTTCCGAGGGCACTTCCTGCCCTAAAGGTTGCCAGTCGCTCCCGTTTCTTGCGTCGCCCCCGCCCGTGCGGCAGAGTACGGCTGACCTCGCCGTGGCCGCGAATCCCGCGATGTCCCACAACCCGCACACGTTCCTGACGAACGTCATCGGTCCGGGTCCGCCGTTCGCGTTCGAAGCGCAAACGCAGATCGCGACGTTCTTCGCGAGCGACGGCGGGGCGACAATCGATCCCGACGGGCCTGGGCAGTTCTTCGAGACGCCGACGTCGTCGTTCTGGAGGATCTCGCCTTCATCGCGTAACCCGTGATCCGCACTGCGTTCACCGAGCTCGTCGGGATCGAGCATCCCGTCGTCAGCGCCGGGATGGGCGGAGGCCACACCAGTGGCGAGTTGATCGGCGAGGTCTCCGAAGCCGGCGGCCTCGGCGTGATCGGAGCGTCCTTCCTTCCGCCGGACGAAGTCCGCGAGCTCACCGTTCGGGCCCGTGACCTCACGGTAAAGCCGATCGGCATCAACCTGCTGCTCCATGCGACCGAGGATCGTGTCGACGAAGTGCTCGAGCTGGCGCCCGAGGTGCTGTCGACTGCATGGCCGCGAGACAACCAGGACCTCGCCGCGATCTTCACGAAGGTGCACGACCGCGGGATTGTCGTGATGCACATGGTTCCGCGGGTCGATGACGCCGTTCGTGCGGCCGAGGCGGGTGCGGACGTGATTGTTGCCCAGGGGAACGAGGGCGGGGGACACGTCGGCGAGATCGGGACAACGGTAATCGTTCGCCAGGTCGTGAAGGCCGTGAGCCCGCTGCCCGTGCTCGCTGCGGGTGGCTTCGCCGACGGCGCGGGGCTCGCCGCGGCGCTCGCCCTCGGCGCCGACGGCGTGCTGCTCGGCACGCGGTTCCTCGCGACAGACGAAGCTCCACTGCCGCACGCCTACAAGCAGGCGGTGGTTGCAAGCGCCGGTGACGACACCATCGTCACGACCGTCGGTGACACGCTGAGCGGCCGAGACTGGCCCGGAGCCTGGGCGCGTCTACGCCGGACGCGCTTGATCGAAGAGTGGCTGGGCCGCGAGCCCGAGCTACGGAGGCGTCGCGAAGAGGTGTGGGCGCGGCTCGCAGCAACGGAGGAGTCCGATCCCGATTACGGGCTGATGTGGATCGGCCAGGCGGCCGGGCTCATCGACTCGGTGATTCACGCGGGCGACGTCGTGCGGAGAGTCGTGGAGGAGGCGGAGGAGATTCTCCGTTCGCGGCTGCCGAGCATGCTGGCCTAGTCTCTCGCGCTCCGAC
>DATDDZ010000175.1:0-5010 GCA_036523555.1 Gaiellaceae bacterium | reverse complement strand
CTTGCGGTCGGGATCGTCGAACGCATCCGCGGCGGCGACGTCGAGCACGACCCGAAGGGAGGCGACTGCCCGACGTGGTGCGAGCTCGCGTCGATGTGCCGGGTGAGGCGGGCATGAAGCTGAACGACGAACAGCAACGTGCCGTCGACGCGCGCGGAGTTGTCTTCGTCTCCGCCGGAGCGGGCACCGGCAAGACGAAGGTGCTCGTCGAGCGCTTCGCCCGAGCCGTGTGCGACGAGGGAGTCGACGTCGAGTCCATCCTCGTCATCACCTACACCGAGAAGGCGGCCGGCGAGCTGCGCGCACGCATCCGCGCGCGACTCGTCGAACGCGAGCGGGCCGACCTCGCCCGTGCCCTCGACGGCGCCTGGATCTCGACCATCCACGGCTTCTGCCACCGGCTCCTGCGCTCGCACCCGTTCGCCGCCGGCGTCGATCCGCGTTTTCGAGTCCTCGACGACAGCCAGGGCCGCGTGCTCCGAGGCGAGGCGTTCGAAGGAGCGCTGGCCACTTTCTGCGCCGGCGATGAGGCCGAGCGGCTCCGCCTGCTGACGGTCTACGGGACAGCCGGTCTCCGCCGGATGCTGACAGGCGTCTACGAGACGCTTCGGTCGGCCGGACGGGCCCTCGTGTTGGAGTTGGGCGAGCGCCCGAGCCTCGAGGCCGCGGTCGAGGAGTTGCGCATCGCAGCCGGGTGCCTCGCCGACGACACGTCTGCAGGTGACGCTCAACGCGAGGCGGCGCGCCTTCTGCTCGGTCTGCTCGCTCCGGGCGCCCGCGCCGACCGGCTGGTCGACCTCGGCGACCTCCGTCTCCGCGGCGAGCGTGCGGCCACCTACGAGGAGGTCCGTCGTGCCGTGGAGCAGGCGGCACTCGACGAGCTGGCGGACGCCGACAGGGACCTGCTGCAGGAGCTGCTCGCCGGCTTCGCCGAGACGTACCAAAGCGCCAAGGACAGGGAGTCGGCGCTCGACTTCGAGGACCTGCAGCTGCGCGCCCGCGACCTGCTTCGCGACGACGATTCGATTCGCGAGCGCGAGCAGTTGCGTTTCCGGTCGATCATGGTCGACGAGTTCCAGGACACGAACCGGCTTCAGTGCGAGCTGATCGACCTCCTCTCGGCGGGCGGCGGCCACGTCGAGCTGTTCTTCGTCGGCGACGAGTTCCAGTCGATCTACGGCTTCCGGCATGCGGACGTCCAGGTGTTCCGCGAACGCCGCGCGGTCGCCGGCGTGGACGTCCTGCCGCTGACCATGAACTATCGCTCCCGGCCGGAGGTCCTGGCCGTCGTCAACCATCTCTTCGCCGTGGACTTCGGTGACGAGTTCCAGGCGCTCACGGCTTCGCGTGAGTTTCCCGACCCGGTGTTCGGCTCGCCGGTCGAGCTGCTCGTCACGGACAAGTCGAGTTACGTCGACACGGGGGTCCACTGGCGCCGTGCGGAGGCGCGCGCGATCGCGCGGAGGATCCGCGAGCTCATCGACGCGGGGGACGCGCTCCCGGGCGAGATCGTGTTGCTCTTCGCAGCCGGCACTGACGCCGAGTGGTACGAGGAAGAGCTCCGTGCGCTCGGCGTCAGGACGTACCGCGGCACGGGGCGCGGCTACTTCGGCCAACAGCAGGTCGTCGACCTGCTCGCGTATCTGCGCCTGCTGCGCAACCGCTACGACGACGAGGCGCTCGTCAGCGTGCTCGCGTCCCCGTTCGTCGGCGTCTCGAACGACGGCCTCTTCCTCCTGCGCCGCGCCGCGCCGAGGCGTCCGCTCTTCACTGCGCTCGAACGCGAGCTGCCCGAGAGGCTGCCCCAACGCGACGCGCAGCTCGTGCGAGCGTTCCGCCAGCGCTACGACCGGCTCGCGGCGGCCATGCCGCGATTGTCGCTCGAGCGGCTCTGCGAGCAGATCGTGTCCGAGCACGACTACGACCTCGCGGTGCTCGCGCGGTGGGACGGCCGCCGCCGCTACGCGAACCTTCGGAAGCTCGCCCGGCTCGCCCGCTCGTATGAAGATCTGCGCGGTCGCGACGTCGAAGGGTTTGTTCGCTTCGTCCGCGACCAGGAGAACGTCGGCGCCCGCGAGATCGAGGCGGTTGCGGAAGAGGAAGGAGCGGACGCCGTGCGGCTCCTCACCATCCATGCCGCCAAGGGGCTGGAGTTCAAGGTCGTCGTAGTCGCCGATGCCGGGCGCGACAAGGCGCCCCCGGCGTCCGACGAGATTCTCGCGCTCTCCGACGGCCGCTTCGGCTTCCGCGTCGCCGACCCCGTCACGAGCGAGCGCCGCGGCGCTTACGCGTACGAGGCCGTCAAGGAGGCGCGCAAGGCGGAAGAGCGGGCCGAGCGCCTCAGGCTCTACTACGTCGCCATGACCCGGGCGATCGACCGGCTGATCGTGTCCGGCTCGATCGACCCGACGCGGACGGCGGACGAGGCGACGCCGATCGGCTGGGTGCTCGGACGGCTCGAGGCGCGCGAGCGGATCGAGGCGGTCGACCATGACCCGGTGGAGCTCGAGCTGGACGGCGCGCGCGTGATCCTTCGCGTCGACCGCCATGCCGAGGAGACGACGGTTCCGGAGAGTGAGCCGCTCGCCGAGGAAGGGCAACTCGCCCTCTTCGACGACGCGGGTGACGCTGCGCCCGCCCTGGCGCCCGTGCCTCCGCTGGCGCCGCTCGAACCGGTGCCGGCGCCGCCCGTCCATCGCGTCAGGCGGCTCTCCTTCAGCTCGCTGGCCCTGTTCGGCCGTTGCTCCTATCGCTATTACGCGGAACGCGTCGTGGGCATGCGCCCGACACGCCGTGAAGGGGGAGAGGGGAGCGGAGGTCTTGCCGCGACCGAGATCGGCGATGCAGTTCATCGCCTGCTCGAGCTCGTCGACCTCGAGGATCCGCGCGCCCCCGACGACGCGGTCGCGCTCGTCCGCTCCTGGTACCCGAGCGTCACCGACGAGGAGCTCGCGCGCATCGCCGGCTTCGTCGATTCCTACTGCGCCTCGGACCTGGCACGGCGAGTGGCGACGCTCCCCGAGGCTCGGGTCGAAAGGCCGTTCGCCTTCGAGCATGACGGCGTGCTCCTTCGAGGGCGGCTCGACGTGCTCCAGCTCGCCGGCGAGCACGCGCTGGTCGTGGACTACAAGACGAACTCCCTCGACGAGGGAGCCCCGGAGGAGATCGTGGAGCACGACTACCGCCTCCAACGCCTCGTCTACGCGCTCGCTTGCTTCCGTGCGGGCGCGGAGGAGGTCGAGGTCGTCTACCAGTTCCTCGAGCGTCCCGATGCGACCGTTTCGACCGTCTTTCGCCGCGACCGGATGGACGAGCTCGGCGCCGAGCTGAGCGAGGCGATCGCACGGATCAACTCCGGCGAGTTCTCGCCGACACCCAGCGAGTTCGTCTGCGCCGACTGTCCGGCGCTGGACGTCGTCTGCGCGGGGCCGCGGCTGCGGCGGGCCGACCGCCCCGAGCCCGCTCCGGTGCTCGCTGCGACTTCGTGAACCGCAGCCATGGCGCGTAGCTACGTCCGCGAGGCACGGAAGCGGGTCGCGCCGAAGCGCGCGAGGATCACGGAGATCATCGACCGACTCGCCGACGCGCATCCGGACGCGACGATCGCGCTCAGGTCACGCTCGGAGCTCGAGCTCCTCGCCGCGGTGATGCTCTCGGCCCAGACGACCGACGTGAACGTCAACCGCGTGACGGAGAAGCTGTTCTTGAAGTACCGCCGGCCCGAGGACTACCTGGCGGTTCCGCCCGAGGAGCTCGAGGGTGACATCTTCGCGACGGGCTTCTTCCGCCAGAAGGCGAAAGCGCTGCGGGGGACGATGCGGATGCTGATCGAGGACTTCGACGGACGCGTCCCGCGGAAGATCGACGAGCTCGTCAAGCTGCCGGGCGTCGCACGCAAGACCGCAAACGTGGTCGCGGCTGAGCTCGGGGAGCCCCAGGGAGTCGTCGTCGACACGCACGTCCGCCGCCTGTCCCAGCGGCTCGGGCTCACGAAGCAGGAGGATCCCGTGAAGATCGAACGCGACCTGATCCGGCTCGTCCCGCGCGAGGACTGGGGCCGGTTCCCGCACCTCCTGATCTGGCACGGCCGGCGTGTCTGCATCGCGCGCCTCCCCGTGTGCGAGGAGTGCGTGCTGACGGATCTCTGTCCCTCTTCGCGTGTCTGAGCTGCAGCATCCGGACTCACGCAGCTTCGAGGAGATCTCGGAGCTGTACGAGCGCGTCCGGCCGTCATATCCCGACGAGGCGGTCGACTGGCTCGTCGACCGGCTCAACGTCGATGTTGGCTCGACGGTGCTCGATCTCGGTGCGGGCACGGGCAAGTTGACGCGGTTGTTCGTCGGGCGCGTTGCGCGGGTCGTCGCGGTCGAGCCCGGACCGGAGATGCTGGCTACGCTGAGGCGCGTCGTTCCCGAGGCGGAAGCGCTGCTCGGCGCGGCCGAGACGATACCGGTAGAAGACGACAGCGTCGACGCCGTCGTGTGCGGCCAGTCGTTCCACTGGTTTCGGCGCGACGAGGCGGTGCGGGAGATCCGCCGTGTCCTCCGGCACGGCTGCGGGCTCGGACTCGTCTGGAACGCGCGGGATCCCGGCGACCCGCTGCAGGCGGAAGTGACGCAGCTGCTCGAGCCCTTCGTTCCTCAGGGCCGCGAGGCGCTCCCAACGACTGCTGCGCGCTTCGTCGCGGAGGCCTTCGGTGACCTCCTCACGGCCGAGTTCCGGTTCGAACAGGAGCTCGATGCAGACGCGCTCGTCGGACGCATCCTCTCGATCAGCTTCGTCGCGGCCGCAGATGAGCAGGGGCGCCTGGAGCTCGAGCGCCGGCTGCGGGCGATGGCAGACGCGCACGGCGACCGCGTTCGTTTCCGCTACCGCACCGAGGCGTACGTCAGCTTCGCAGCCTGATCGCGACGAGCAGTCCGCCGTCCTCGTTCCGGGTGTCTGCTCGTTCGCGATCCCTCCCGTTTATGGTTAGAAGCCGTGCCCGAGAGACGCTCGGCAACGCGGAAC
>DATDDZ010000174.1:0-5086 GCA_036523555.1 Gaiellaceae bacterium | reverse complement strand
GTCAAGCTCCACAAGATCGAGGGAGATCTGCGGGAGAACCGGCGGCAGCTGACCCTTGCGCGCTCCAACCTGAAGCTCGCGCAGGCCTCGCTGTCGAACAGGCTCGTGGCCGCATACACGTCGACCCAGGACAATTCGACGCTGTCGGTGCTCCTCGGCTCGACGAGCCTCGACGACCTTCTCAACCGGGTAGAGGCCGTCAACTCGACTTCGCGCCAGGACGCGAACATCGTCAACCAGGTGGCGTCGTTCAAGGCTGCGGTGAAGCAGCACCAGGCCCAGCTCCAGAACGCGCACACCGCCCAACAGCAGGTGGTCGCCCAGAAAGCGGCGCAGAGGCAGAGGATCCAGTCGCAGCTCGCTTCCCGCCGTCAGCTGTTGTCGTCCATCAAGGGCCAGATCGTGCAGATGAGAGCCGCCGAGGCCGCGCAGCAGCGCCGCCTCGCCGCGGCGGCCCGGACGCGAATCGCCACCGAGACACCGCCTGCGCCGGCGGCCGTCGGCGTCGCAGCATCCACCCCAGAGGGAACGACCGTCGCTCCTCCGAACGTGCACGGGGGCGTCGTCGGGATCGCGATGCGGTATCTCGGCGTTCCGTACCGGTGGGGCGGCGCGAGCCCGTCCGGCTTCGACTGCTCGGGCCTCGTCATGTATGCCTACGCGCAGATCGGCGTGTCCCTCCCGCACAGCTCGTACGCGATGTACGGCATGGGGACACCGGTGTCGATCGGCGAGCTCCAGCCCGGTGACCTCGTCTTCTTCTCGGGCGCGAGCCACATGGGGATCTACATCGGCGGCGGACAGTTCATCCACGCGCCGCACACAGGGGACGTCGTGAAGATCTCTTCGCTCTCGGGTTACTACGCCTCGGCCTTCGTCGGCGGCCGGCGAATCTAGCTCGCTAGCGCGCCGCTCTTCGAAGCGAGACCCACAGGATCGCGGCCACTGCGAGCGGCATGAGCCACCACGCCGGGACCGAGGTCGCGGCGAGGAGAGCCGTGAGCCCAAACGCCAGGACGATGCCGGCGGCGACGCGCCAGTCGTCACCGACGACGAAGTCCCACCAGAACGCCGCGAACCGCCTCATGCGAACGCGAGCCGCCGACGGCGAAGCGCGGTGACGAAGCCGAAGGAGCAGATGACGACGAAGACGAGGACTCCCGGAAGCGACGCGTCGCTACCGGGCCAGTCGACGCCGGCTCCCTCGGCTCCCCAGAAGATCCCGAACGTCGTGAGCATCACGCCGACGGCGAAGGCGAGCGTGTTCTCGGGCACCCGGCTGAGCGGGCCGCGCACGACGACCCCGGCGACGACCACGAGCACTGCCGCTGCGGCTGCGCCCGCCGCGGCGAGAGGGATGCTGCCCTGAGTGCTCCCGAAGGTGAGGACGATGAACGCCACCTCGAGGCCCTCGAGCAGCACGCCCTTGAACGAGATGGTGAACGCGTACCAGTCGAGGCCAGCATGCTCCGTGTGCGCGGCAGCCCGCGCCTCCTCGGATTCACGGGCGAAGACGGCGTCCTCATTACGCAGCGCGCGCCAGCCGCTCGCGCGCAGGATCGCCTTGCGTAGCCACTGCAGCCCGAACACGAGCAGCAGCGCCCCGACGACGAGCCGCAGGGTATGGATCGGGACGATCGTCAGCGCCGGTCCGAGCGCCGACACGATCGCCGCAAGTGCAAGGAGAGCCGCGCCCGTGCCGGTGAGCGCAGCACGCCAACCGCGCGTCACGCCCATAGCCAGGACGATGGTGAGCGCCTCGACCATCTCGACCGCGCTCGCGAGGAACGCGGACAGTACGAGGAAGACCTGGGTCAGGAGTAGAGCGCCTCGATCTCGGCCGCGAAGTGCTCCTGGCAGATGCGGCGCTTGAGCTTGAGCGTGGGCGTCACCTCGCCGTCCTCTGCCGTGAAGTCGCGAGGCAGGATGGTGTAACGCTTGATCTGTTCGTACCGCGACAGCTCTGCGTTGACGTCGGCGATCGCGCGCTCGACGTCTTCCCGAGCGTGCTCCTGGCTGACGTCCTCGGCAAGCGTGATCAACGCGGCGACGTACGGCCTCCGGTCCCCGACGACGAGCGCCTGGGAGACGATCGGATGCGTCTTCAGCGCGTTCTCGAGGTTCTGGGGAGCGACGTTCTTGCCGCCGGCGGTGACGAGGATGTCCTTCTTGCGGTCGGTGATCGTCAGGAAGCCGTCCTCGTCGATCGTGCCCAGGTCCCCGGTTCTGAGCCAGCCGTCGCCGGGAAGGACCTCCCTCGTGGCATTCTCCTCCTTGAAATAGCCGGCGAAGAGCGTGCTCGTCCTGATCAGGACCTCGCCGTCGGTGGCGAGCCGCAGCTCCACGCCGGGCAGCGGCGGCCCGACTGTGCCGAACCGAAACTGCGACGGGCGGTTGACCGTGGCGGCCGTCGTGCACTCGGTGAGGCCGTACCCCTCGAGGATGAGGATGTCGAGCGAATGGAAGAACTCGATGATCTCCCTCGCGAGCGGCGCGCCGCCGGAGACGCAGACGCGGACGCGGCCGCCGAGGCGCTCCTTCACCTTCGAGTACACGAGCCGGTCGGCAAGCCGGTGCTGGAGGGCGAGCAAGGGCGGGATCTCCCGACCTTCCTCACGCAGCCGGCTCACCTGCCGCCCGACCCGAAGGGCAAAGGTGACCAGTCGGCGCTTGATGCCCGTCGTCTCCGCGAACTTCGTCGTGACGGCGGTATGGATCTTCTCGTACACGCGCGGAACGCTCGGGAACACTGTCGGCCGCACGGCCGGGAGCGCGTCGACGACCCCGTACGGGTCGGGACAGAACGCGAGCGTGTAGCCGGCGTGAGGGCTCTGCAAGTGCATCAGGCGCCCGAAGTTGTGCGCGAGAGGCAGGTACAGGAGCATCACGTCGTCGCCGACGATGAAGTCCTGAATCTGGAGCACCTTGTCGGCCATGTCGTAGTAGTTGCGGTGGCTGATCATGCAGCCCTTCGGTGGGCCGGTCGTGCCGGAGGTGTAGATGTACGTGAAGAGGTCGTCCTCGCGAATGGAGGCGACGGCTTCGTCGACGGCTGTGGGGTTCCTGGCCGCGTGCTCCCTTCCGCGGGCGCGCAGCGCGTCGAGATCGTCGAAGGTCAGGACGTGCTCGAGGTCGACGCCGTCGAGCTTGGCGCGCTGGACATCGTCCTCGCAGAGCACGCCGACCGCCTCGGAGTGCTCGATCACGTAGGCGCAGTCCTTGGCCGAGCTGTTCATGTAGACCGGAGCGCCCACCGCTCCGATCAGACCGAGCGCGAAGTCGAACAGCGCCCACTCGAGGCGGGTCGACGCGAGGATCGCGAAGGCGTCCCCTTTGCGGATTCCGAGCGCGAGCAGGCCGTGCGCCAGCTCGTCGACCGTGGTCGCCGCCTCGGACCACGAGACCTCCCGCCACTGCTCGCTCTCCTGGACGAGGTAGGCCGGGCTCGTCCGCTCGAGCGCGATCGCATCGAGCCAGAGGCGCGCGATCGTGCGTGTCCGGGGTGCGGCAGCCGCCTCCTGCGCCAGCGTCGTCGTCTCGGTCGCCACTTCGACTCGAAGATTAGCCCGGGGAGGAAACGACGCGGGACGCGACGAATTGGGGCGGTCCCGACTATGTACGCCCGTGCCAGACTGAAGTCAGGCACCGTTAAGATTCAGGGAGCGGCCTATGCGCACGATCTGGAACGGATCAATCTCGTTCGGCCTCGTCAACATCCCCGTTGGCCTGGCTCTCGCGACCACGCCGAAGGCGAAGCAGTCGGACGTCAGCTTCCGGACTCTTCACCGCGAGTGCAAGACGCCCATCCGCCAGAAGCGGTGGTGCCCGACGCACGAGCGTGAGGTCGGGCCCGACGAGATCGTGAAGGGCTGGGAGGTCGCCAAGGGTGAGTTCGTGATCGTCGAGGACGCCGATCTCGAGGCGATACAACAGCATGACGATTCGCGGTCGATCGATATCACGCGCTTCGTGCCGCTCGACGACGTCGACCCGGTTTACCTCGACCGCACCTACTATCTTGCGCCCGCGCAGGCGGCCGCCCAGCGGCGTCCGTACGTCCTTCTGCTGCAGGCGATGAAGGACGCCGGCATGGGGGCGATCGGGCATTTCGTCCTCAGAGGGTCGGAGTACTTCGCGCTCATCCGCCCGAAGGGCGACGCGTTGGTACTCGAGACGCTCTTCCTCGCAGAGGACGTCCGCTCGCAGGCGGAGATCGACGAGGCCGTGGCCGGCACGGAGGTCAAGAAGGCCGAGCTCGACCTCGCTCAGCAGGTGATGCAGAGCCTCGTCGGCGAATTCGAACCTTCCGAGCTGCACAGCCAGTATCGGAGCGACCTCCGGCAGATGCTCGAGGCCAAGCTCGACGGCCAGGAGATCGTGAAGCCGGAGCCGGTGCCGGAAGCGCCGGTGGTCGACCTCATGGAGGCGCTCAAGCGAAGCGTCGCCGAGGCGAAGGAGCGGAAGACGCAGGCGACCCAGAAATCGCCCGCGAAGAGCGACTCCCGGCGTCGCGCGCCCGCCCGCAAGTCGGCCTAGCCGTCCGGCTAGTCGATAGGCCGAAGGACCTATTGACTTCCCCGGGCGCACGCCCCGAGCATGGCGTAGCACTCGCGTGGCAGAGCCAGCTGGCCTGCTCTGTGGCGCCTACGTGAGGGGAGGAAGCGCTTGACTCGCACTTCATCGTTGGTGGCGAAGCGATGGCTCGCGCCGCTTACTCTGGTGATCGTCGGCCTCGTCGTGGTGCTCGTCGGTGGCGCAGGCACGGCACCGGCGGCCTCTCCAGTGGTCACCATCACCAAGTCGTCGTTCCCGGATGCCGGCGTTCCGGTCGCGTACAGCAGCGTCATTGCCGGGCAGTCGACCTACATCAGCTACACGATCAACGTCAACTACGCGGGGGGCAACGGCACCCTGACGCACGCTGCGCTCAGCGATCCCGTGTCCTGCAACTCGACGGGATGCGCCGACCTCCAGTACGCAGGGGCTGAGGTCGTCTTCGTCAGCGACACCTGTGGCACTGCGGTGTACCGCGGGACGACCGCGTTCCCGAAGCAGGGTGTGACGTGCCAGATGAGCTCGCTTGCAC
>DATDDZ010000173.1:0-3106 GCA_036523555.1 Gaiellaceae bacterium | reverse complement strand
AGGCCGGCCCAGGAGCCGAGCGTGATGAAGATCTTCGAGCCGGAGATGACCCAGTCGTCGCCGTCACGCTCCGCCCGCGTGACGAGGCTCGCAGGATCCGAGCCCGACCCCGGCTCGGTGAGCCCGTAGCAGCCGAGCGCCTCGCCGGACGCGAGGCGGGGGAGCCACTCGCGCTTCTGCGCGTCGGTCCCCCACCTGACGATCGTCTTCCCGACCAGGCCGAGGTTGACGGAGACGATGCCACGCACGGATGCGTCGGCCCGCCCGAGCTCCTCCATCAGCAGGCAGTAGGACGCGGTGTCGACGCCCATGCCGCCGTGCTCTTCCGGCAGCGTCGCGCCAAGGTAGCCGGCCGCCGCGAGCTTCTCGACGAGGCCGTAGTCGAGCTCCTCGGCCCGGTCCCAGTCCCGCACGTGCGGGACGATCTCGCGGTCGCAGAACTCCCGCGCGGACTCGCGGATCAGCTCCTGCTCGCGGGTGAGGGAGAAGTCCACGGGGAAGAGACGGGGCCGGCGCTCGCCGGCCCCGTCGAGGTCCCTGTCAGCGGCCCTTGATCAGCGGGCCGAACTCGTTGAAGACGCCGTTGTCGTAGCGTGTGAGCTTGATCTGGGAGATCGGGAAGCGGTCGCGTGGGCCGGTCTTCACCTTGACCCCTTTGATCGTGTACGGGTTGATCCAGTCCATGTGCCGCGTCGCGTTGATCAGCGACTGGCGCGTCGGGTTCTTGCCGGCGATATAGAGCAGCTTCACGACGTCGTACGCCTTCGCGAACCCGTAGAAGTAGAACGAGTTGGCGGGATCGGCGCCGCTCGGCCCGTACTTCGCCAGGAGCGACTGATACTGCTTGACGATCGGGTCGTTCGCGTACATCGGTGCGTCGTTGTTCTTCAGGTACGCGGTGCTGATCGCTCCGTTCGCGTAGGCCGCCCCTGCGGAGGCGGTGATCGCCTTCATGATCACGTCGATCGCAGAGACCGAGTTGATCACGATCGTGTCCGGCTTCCAGCCGAGCGCTTTCGCGGTCGCGAGTGCGCGCACGGTCGGCGTCGGGATCGTGAGTAGCACCAACGTGTCGGCTCCGGACGCCTTGAGCCGCGAGATCTGCGACGCGTAGCTCGTGTCGGTCGGCTCGTACGTCTGCTCGGAGACGATCAGGCTCTTCTTCTTGCCGAGCCCGATGTGGAGCCCGCGCAGATAGTCGTGTCCGTAGTCGTCGTTCTGCAGGAAGACGCCGATCTTCGCGTTGGGAGCGTTCTTGGCGATCCACTCGCCGTAGGCTCGACCCTCCGCGATGTAGTCCGGCTGCCAGCCAATCGTCCACGGGTACTGCTTGTACTGCAGGCCCCACTCGCTGGCACCGGTCGCGACGAGGATCTGTGGGATCTTCCGCTCGTTCAGCATCGGCCGGATCGCCTCGTTGTGCTGCGTGCCGAGAGACCCGACGTCCGCGAAGACGTTGTCCTCGAGAACGAGCTTGTTCGTCATCTGGACGGTCTGGGCCGGGTTGTAGCCGTCGTCGTAGTACTTCCAGACGATCTTCCGGCCGTAGACGCCGACCTTTCCGTCCTTCCCCTTGCGTGCGTTGATGTAGTTGAAGTACGCCTCCATGGCGCGGGGAATCGGCGCGTAGAGCGACGCCGGCCCGCTGAGCGGGAACGTCCCGCCGATGGTGATGGAGGTCTTCGTGACCCCGGGCGCGGCCGTGGATCCGGCAAGGCCTCCGGTGCGCGCGTACGCGCCGGGGATGCTCACCGCCAGGGCTGCTAGCAGGGTGACAAGCGCGATCAGCGCTCTGTTCACAACTCTCCCTCCTCCTTGAGCTCGCAAAGCGTCACTCCGTGTAGTGATATGCGACGTGCCCGCATATGGATTGTTGACCCAGAGCGAGCCTCGCTGTCAAGCTCACCGCTCCTTGCCCCCCACGGCCGCGAGGGGGCGGGAGAGCCGCCTTAGCAGCCCTGCGGCCCCGCCGGGCAGGAGGATGACGATGGCGATCAGGACGAGGCCGAACGCGACTGGCGAGGCCTGTTTGGCGAAGTTCAGGTGGATGAGCGGCGGCTGTTGGGCATAGATGGGGAGGAACTCGAGCACCAGGGCGCCGACGACGACTCCCGAGAGGGATCCGAGCCCTCCGACGACGACGCTCGCCAGCAGCAGAATCGACAGCGAGAGCGGGAACGCGTCCGGGTGGATGTACGACTGCTGAATGACGAACAAGGCGCCGGCGACTCCTGCGAAGGCGGCCGAGACGCCGAAGGCCAGCGTCTTGTAGACGGCCGGGCTGACTCCCGAAGAGATCGCCGCGACCTCGCCGTCGCGAATTGCGCGCCAGCCGCGTCCGACCCGGCCGCGCACGAGGATCCACGCCACGACGAAGAGGACCGCCCCGCAGGTCCAGGCCTCGTAGTAGAGCCAGTGTGAGGTCGAGACGTCGAGGCCGAACGGGGTCTTCGGCAACGGGAGCGTCAAACCCCGTCCGCCGCCGGTCAGGTGCTCGAAGTGTTTGATCACTGCCGGGAGCGAGACCGCGAGGGCGAACGTCGCGAGGGCCAGTGAGACTCCGGCGAGTCGGAGTGCGGGAATGCCGAGCAGGTAGCCGATCACGCCGGTAATCGCGCCTGCGATCGGGATCGCGAAGACGGGTCGCATGCCGTGGTCGGGGAGAAGGTGCGACGGATGCTGTGCGAGCAGCTCGAACCCGGGGCGCCCGAGGATGAAGGCTGACGCAACGTAGCCGCCGATGGCCATGAAAGCGCCGTGGCCGAGGGAGATCTGCCCGTTGTACCCGGTCAGGATGTTCAGGCCGAGCAGGGCGATGAAGTAGATGCCGACGTACGTGAACTGCGAGACCCGGAACTCGCTCGCCCACCGCGGCAGGAACGCGATCACCACGACGGCGCCTGCGAGCAGCGCGGCGCGCAGCGCGGGGAGGAGCCAGGCGCGGGACGGAGTCGTCAGACCCTCCTCACGGCGACGCGGCCGAAGAGGCCCGCGGGGCGCACGAGCAGGACGAGCAGGAGGAGGGCGAGGGCGCTCGGGAGCCGCAGCTCCTGGCCGACGAAGTTGACATAGCGGCCGAGCAGGTTGATGACAACGCCGAGCACGA
>DATDDZ010000172.1:0-3845 GCA_036523555.1 Gaiellaceae bacterium | reverse complement strand
AGCCCCGCGCGCCTGAGCGTTCGAAAGCCGAAGTCCGCGAGAAAATCGGCCGGGAAGATCGTCTTGTGCACCTGGAAGCGCTCGTACTGCGACTCGCCCTCGCGGTACCTGTAAGCGAAGGTCTCGAGCGCCTTCGCGCCGCGGTCGCGCGAGTCGCCGATCGCCGCGAGGAAGAGCGACTGCATCACCCACGGGCTCGAGGCCTCGACGAGATAGGCGCACGTGACGAGCACGGCGTCGTCCGACGGAGGGCCCGCGGGGAGGCCGGCCGCACGGCTGAAGAGCTCGGCGGGCCCGTACTGCATCGACCCGAGCACACGGCCGTCGGCGTCGTAGTAGACGGTTCCCCACGGCCCCCACTCGGTCTCCGCCTTCTCTATCCACTTCCGCTTGTCGGTGCTCCGCCCGGGACGCGTCTGCCACCAGATGCAGTCGTGGCAGACGGCGGGCACGTCCAGCAACGTCTGCCCCGTGAGGCCGGTTACCCTCGGGCCGCTCACGAGAGGGTTCTAGCAGCCCGGACCCGGAAGCGACGCGCAACGTCATCTAGCCGAATGGCCAGTAGGCCCGTTGAGCCCTGAGTCGCATCATGGATCCCGATGCGGAGTCCGGGGGGACACCGGCTCGGGTTGGCATGCCTTGCATTCGCAGCGGGGCTGACGACGCTTCTCATGTTCGCTACGCCGAGTGCGGTCGCGGATCCTCCGGCCTGGGTTGCCGGCACGATCCCGCCCAACGCGACGGTGGAGGCGACCTCGAGGTCCGGCTCAACCTTCAGCTACACGAATCCCACGGCGACGGATCTGGAGGGAGCTCCGACGGTCGTGTGTGCACCCGCCTCGGGAAGCATCTTCCCGCTCGGGGTCACGACGGTCACCTGCACGGCCACCGACGTGACGTCGGGCAAGAGCGAGCAGGTGCAGACGTCGTTCACCGTCACGGTCGTGGACACGACCCCGCCGACCCTCTCGGTGCCCGCGAACATCCAGGCGGAGGCCACGAGCGCAGCCGGTGCGACCGTGACCTACAGCCCCGCGTCCGCTCTGGACCTCGTCGACGGTCCCGTCGTCCCGGTCTGCACGCCCTCGTCCGGCGGGACCTTCCCGCTCGGAACCACCACGGTCACGTGCACGGCAACGGACGCGCACGGAAACTCCCGATCCGCGACGTTCAAGCTGGTCGTGGCCGACACGACGGCGCCGACGTTGAGCGGAGTGTCGCCCAACATCACCGGGGTCCAGGCGACGAGCTCCGCAGGCGCGGTCGTCAGCTACCCGGCGCCGACGGCGACCGACGCCGTCGATCCGAGCCCTACGGTTAGCTGCTCCCCGGCTTCGGGCAGCACTTTCGCCCTCGGCACGACCACGGTCAGCTGTTCCGCGCGAGACCACGCGAGCCCGCCGAACACGAGCGCGGCCAAGACCTTCACCGTGACAGTCGGAGACACGACGCCACCCGTCCTGAGCAACGTGCCGGCGAACATGAGCGTCGCCGCCACCGGCCCGTCCGGGGCAAGCGTTACGTACGCCCTTCCGACCGCCTCGGACAACGTCGACAGGAGCCCAGTCGTGACCTGCTCGCCGTCTCCGGCCGCCACGTTCCCACTCGGATCAACGACGGTGACGTGCACGGCGACGGACTCGTTTGGGAATCGCGCGCCGCCTGCCTCCTTCACGATCACCGTCTCGGACAAGGCCGCCCCCGTGCTGGCCGGCCTCACAAGCCGCACCGTCGAGGCGACGAGCTCTGCCGGTGCCGTCGTGAGCTTCACGGTCACGGCAACGGACAACGTCGATCCGAGCCCGAGCGTCAGCTGCAGCCCGGCCTCGGGTGGCACGTTTCCTCTCGGCACGACGAAGGTCTCGTGCACCGCGAGCGACCACGCGAATCCTGCGAACCAGAGTGCGGCTCAGTCCTTCAACGTAACTGTCGTGGACACGACCCCGCCGAAGTTCGGCGACGTGCCCGCGCCACCCGTCTATGAGGCAAACAGCTCCGGTGGAACAGGCGTCGCCTACAAGCTGCCGACAGCCGTCGACCTCGTCAGCGGGCCAATCCCTGCCGTGACATGCTCGCCCGGATCGGGGAACACGTTCCCGATCGGGAGCACGACGGTCACCTGCACGGCTCGCGACGGCGCTGGGAACTTCGGTACAGCCACGTTCAAGGTCGTCGTCGCCGACCGAACTGCCCCAGTCATCTCGGCCCCCCCGAATCTCACCCTCTACGCGACCACGCCCGAGGGGATCCCGGCCAGCGATCCCTCGGTCATCGAGGCGTCGGCGCAGATCACCGGTGAGGACATCATCGACCCGAGGCCGGTCATCTCCAGCGACATGCCGGCCTTCCTGCCCCTCGGGCACACGCTCGTCCACTTCTACGCGACGGACAAGTACGGGAACAGGGCGGGCGTCAACATGGACGTGCTCGTGTTGGCCCGCCCACCCGGAGGCGCTCCGGCTCTCCCGATGCCCGACGCGACCCCTCCCGACAACGTCGCGAACCTGAGCGCCCGACCCGGTGACGGATCGGTTGCCCTGAGCTGGAAGCTCCCCAGCAACCCCGACTTCGACCACGTCACCGTCTCTCGCTCGACGCCGGGCTCCGCAGATCTGGGCACCCGGGTCTACACGGGAAAGGCGACGAAGTACACGGACAAGGGGGTGACCAACGACATCGAGTACCGGTACGTCGTCGTCAGCTTCGACAAGGCCGGGAACCGATCCGTCGGGCTCGCGATCCTGGTCACACCCCTCGCGCTCAAACTGACGCATCCGCTCGAAGGCGCGACCGTCAAGGCCCCACCACTTCTCGCCTGGCAGGTCGTCGGCGAGGCCGACTACTACAACATCCAGCTGTTCAGAGAATCGGGGAAGAGCCTGAGCAGCACCGCCCTCGAGAATGCCGCCAAGATCCTGAGCGTGTGGCCGACGCGAACCCGGTTCACACTGAAGAAGACGTGGAAGTTCGCCGGGCGGACCTACCGCCTGACCCCGGGAACCTATCGGTGGTTCGTCTGGCCTGGCTTCGGCAGCCCCAGCCAGGGCAACTACGGCCAGCTGCTCGGTCAGAGCACATTCACGGTTCGCCGATGACGGCCACGAGGCACCACAGCAGACGAGCACTCCTCTTCGCGGCGGCCCTGCTCGCAGCGCTCCTGCCCGTCCTCGCGCCTCGGTCCGCCCGCGCCGACGACCCGCCGCCCGTCACAGTCCCGACACCGACCGTCCCGGCTCCGACGCCCGACACCGCCCCGAAGCGCGCGCCGGCGCCCGCGCCGAGATACAGGCCGCCGGCCACCCGAAGCTACTCTCCCCCGCAGTACACGCCTGCACCGGCTCCGCAGATCTCTTCGCAACAGGCGTCGACCGCGACCGGCAAGCCCGTGACGAGCCGACCGAAGGGGACGGCGACGCCGAGCAAGCACCGCGTCGTCCCGATCGTCCCGATCCGCACGAAAAGCGCGCCGACCTACGCGCGCGCCAGGTTCCGACCGGCCGCTTCGGACAGGGCTCCCGTTCCGGTACGCCAGCGGATCGTACGGAGCGGGAATCAGAGCAGCGCTCTCGCCTGGATCTTGCCTCTCGTCGTTGCTCTCGCCATTGGGACGGCGCTGGTGATCGCGAGTCGAAGTCACCGCGCCAGGACCCATCTGTCGCGCCTGCGCCTGATTGCGCAAGGCGTCCCGCCTCGCGCTCTCCTCCGCCGTCTCGCCGAAAGCCTCGAGGGCACGCGTGAACTCGTTGCCAAGGTTCTACCGGATGTGAGCGCCGCGAATGCCCAGAGACTGACTCCGCAGGGCGCCTTGGGTCGCGTCGAGGCCCGACTTCACCACCAGGCACCTA
>DATDDZ010000171.1:0-9475 GCA_036523555.1 Gaiellaceae bacterium | reverse complement strand
GTGCGCAGCGATTCGCCGAGCATCGGCGACCTCGTGCCGACCGTGTGCGCAGTGCTCGGTATCGAGGCCTCCGACCTGCCCGGCTCACCCTTGCTGGCGCCCCGCTGAGTGTCTGCCGTCGCGCAGGAACGGTCTCGGGTGCGGCGGGCTGCCGAGATCCTCGTCGCGCTGACGGAGTCGGATCTGCGCGCGCGCTACGGGCGCGGCCCGTGGCAGCTGCTCAAATGGCTCGTCGACCCGTTCGCCCTGGTCGGGATCTACCTCCTCCTCGTGACGTTCATCCTGCGGCGGCCCGGAGAGGATCCGGGTCTGAGCCTCGCGTGCGCCGTCGTCCCGTTTCAGCTCGTGATGATGACCGTCATCAACGCGATGGGCGCGGTCCAGCTCCGGGGCGCGATTGTCCGCAACATGGCGTTCGACCGGGTCCTGATTCCCGTCTCGTCGGCATTCACCGAGGCGGTCGCGTTCGCTGCGAGTCTCGTGCTCTTCGCCGTCATGATCGCCGCGTATCGAGTGCAGCCGACCGCGTCGATTGTCTGGCTGCCGCTCGCAATCGCCGTCACGCTCGTCTTCGCCGTCGCGTGCGCGTACGTCGCATCGCTGATCGGGCTGTGGTTTCGAGACCTGAGGCCGTTCGTGATCAGCTTCGTTCGCGCGATGTTCTTCCTCGCGCCCGGTCTCGTCGCGATCGGCGACATCGGAGGGAGTGCCGAAAGCCTCGTCAAGCTCAACCCTCTCACCGGCCTGTTCGAGGCGTACCGGTCGGCGTTCCTCGAGGGTCATCCCGCGCGGGCATGGCAATTCGGCTACCCGCTCGCGTGGGCGGCCGTGTTCTTCGCCGCCGCGTTGCCGTTGTACGTTCGCGAGGAGAAGCAGTTCGCGAAGGTGGTCGAGTGAGCGCGGCTGTTGTTGCCGAGGGCCTCGGAGTCCACTTCTTCTTCGACCGCCAGCATCGTGTCGTCACGCCCGCGCTCGCCCGCCTCCGGCGGCGAAGCTCGGACCTCTGGGGCATTCACGGCGTCGACCTCGCGATCGGCCCGGGCGAGGGGGTGGCGCTGATCGGCAGCAACGGCGTGGGCAAGAGCACCCTCTTGCGCGCGATCGCCGGCGTTCTGCCTGCGGATGCGGGCCGGATCGAGGCGCGCGGCCGCGTCGCTGCCCTGCTCTCGGTCGATGCGGGCCTGATGCCGACGCTCACGGGGAGAGAGAACTGCATGCTGCTCGGAGTCCTCGCCGGCCTCTCGCGGCGCCGAGCACAACGCGCGCTCGGCGAGATCCAGGAGCAGACGGCGCTCGGGGAGGAATTCGACCATCCCGTGTCCAGTTACTCGCAGGGGATGAGGGCCCGCCTCGGTTTCGCCGTCGCGGATCAGGTTGGCCCGGACATTCTCCTCCTCGACGAGGTGCATGAGGCGATCGACCACGACTCGCGGACGCCGGTGGAAGAGCGTGCGCGCGAGATCCGCCGCAACGGGGGCATCGTCGTCGCGGCGGGCCACGACCATCTCCTGCTTCGGCGGCTCTGCGACCGCGCGATCCTCCTCCGCGACGGCGCGATCGAAGCCGACGGCGAGTTCGGCCGGGTGTCCGGCAGCTACACAAGCTGAGTCTCGCCCGAGCCGGGAAGTAGAATCCTGCACTTGCGGCAGGCTCCGGAGAAGAAGCGCGAGCCGTCGGCCGGTATCGCCGTCCTCGGCGCGGGGCCGGCCGGCCTCACCGCTGCCCACGTGCTCGCGCGGCAAGGGATTCGCGGCACGGTGTTCGAGGCCGACGGAGTCGTGGGCGGGATCGCGAAGACCGTGGAGTTCAACGGCTATCGCTTCGACCTCGGCGGCCACCGCTTTTTCACCAAGCTCCAGCCGGTCGCGCGCCTATGGGAGGAGACGCTCGGCGAAGACTTCCTCAGGCGACCTCGGCTCTCGCGCATCTACTACCGCAACCAGTACTTCTACTACCCGCTCGAGGCCAGGAACGTCGTGCGACAGCTCGGCCTGGTGGAGTCGGCCCGCTGTGTCCTCTCCTACCTCGCCGCGCACCTCCAGCGCGACCCTCCCCAGGAGACGTTCGAGGACTGGGTCACGGCCCGGTTCGGCCGGCGGTTGTACGAGCGCTTCTTTCGCACCTACACCGAGAAGGTCTGGGGCATTCCGGGCTCCGAGATCCGGGCCGAGTGGGCCGCCCAGCGCATCAAGGATTTCTCCTTCAAGCATGCGGTCGCAAGCGTCCTCGGCCTCAACCGCCACACGCCGACGACCCTGATCGACGAGTTCCGTTACCCGCGGCTAGGCCCGGGGCAGATGTGGGAGGCCTTTCAGTCCCGGGTCGCAGAGGCGGGGATCCCGGTTCTGCTCAACCACAGAGGCGACTCGCTCGTCCATCGCGACGGGGTGGTCGAGCAGGTCATCGTGCGAACGAACGGCAGCGCGCTCGAGTATCCGGTCGACGGCGTTCTGTCGAGCATCCCGCTCAGCGAGCTCGTGCGCAGCCTCGATCCCCCGGCCCCGGAGGAGGTGCGGGCTGCCGCGGGCAGGCTCCGCTATCGCGACCTCTGCCTCGTGGCGCTGATCATCGACGAGGAGGAGCCCTTCCCGGACAACTGGGTCTACATCCACGACCCGGGCACGCGGGCCGGCCGCGTCCAGAACTTCGGCGCCTGGAGCGAGAGCCTCGTCGTGCCGGGGACGACCTGCCTCGGCGTCGAGTACTTCTGTTTCGAGGGCGACGAGATCTGGGATCTCCCGCACGAGCAGGCCGTCGCTCTGGCGACGGGTGAGCTCGCGCGAATCGGGCTCATACACCCGGAGAGGGTTGTCGACGGCGTGAAGATCCGGGTCCCGAAGGCATACCCGATGTACGGAGAGACCTTCCGTGAGGACGTAGCCACGATTCGCTCCTACCTCGAGACCTTCGAGAACCTCCGGACGTTCGGCCGGAACGGCCTCCATCGCTACAACAACCAGGACCATTCGATGTGGACGGCGATCCTGGCGACGCTCAACCTGACCGCCGGGACGGACTACGACGTCTGGTCGGTCAACACCGAGGCCGAGTATCTCGAGGAGGGAGAGGCCGTCGAGGCCGCCCTCGAAGGAGAGCTCGCCCGGATCCTCGGCTGACGAGCAGGCCGACCGGAACCGCGCAGACCGCCGTCAAGTGGTGGACGACGTGGAGGCCGACTCCCGCCGCCGCCTGGGCCGGCCCTCGCTTGCGCGCGAGCAACGCATAGAACGGCGCGTTCAGGACGAGCAGCGCGCCGAGAGCGGCGCTCGCGGCCCGCGGTCGACGGGCGACGAGCGAGCCGGTGAGCGTGACCGAAGCGAGAGCGCTGAGCCTGTGGCGCCAGCCGAGGTTGAGCCCGGTCGGAGCGGTACCGGTCCGGGCCATGAGCGCGACCCACGGCACGCCGCGGCGGTGGAAGTCGGTGAGGATCATCTGCCGTAACGTCCAGCGCTTGAGGTGCGTGCCCTGGAGCGCCGGATCGAGTCGCAGCTCGGCGCCGGCACCGGCTAGGCGCAGGCCGAGGTCGATGTCCTCGATGCTCGGCTCGGGGTAGCGCCGAGCGTCGAAGCCGCCAACCCTGCGGAACGCGTCGCTTCGCATCGCCCCCAATCCCGCCCAGAAAGTCTCGGCGTCCCCGCCCGCGTGCTGGTGGACGAAGTGGTGGAGGAGATTTCGAAAGCCGGAAACGGCACCCGCCGCTTCCGGCGCGTCGTCGTACGAGCCGAAGACTGCAACGAGTCTCGGATCCGCTTCGAAAGCCGCGCGGATCCGTCGAAACGCGTCGCGTCGAGGCAGGACGTCGGCGTCGACAAAGACGAGAACCTCTCCTCTCGCCTGCGCGGCGCCCGCGTTGCGGGCGGCGGCCGGGCCCGGCTGTTCCGCCGTCTCGACGACGATCAGCTCCTCGGGCGGGTCGTCGGCGGCGCGAATCGCGGCGACGACGCGGGAGAGCTGTGCGGGTGCGTCGGTCGCCGGGACGATCGCGGTCAGCTCCACGCAGGAGACCTTACGTCGTCGCCGTAGGGTGTCCCGATGCGTGTTGTGATCATCGTTGCCGCCGCGTCTTGCGCCCTCGTCGCGGCAAGCTCCGCGGAGGCGCGGATCGTCGTTCAGCACGGTGTCGCGGGCGCGAGTCTCCACATGACCAAGGCGCAGGTGCGCGCGAGGCTGGGCGCACCGGTAAGGGTGCGAGCGGGGAGGAACGACTTCGGGCGCTACACGGAATTCGTGTATTCGAACGTGACCGTGTCGTTCCAGATCGGGGCGCGGGCGACTGCGTTCCGGGTCTCGACGCGCGCCGAGCGCACCGCCGGAGGGATCGGGGTCGGCTCGACCGAGGCTGCTGTGAAGGCGGGGATCGCGCACATCACGTGCCGGACCGAGTCCGGGTTTCGCCACTGCTTCGTCGGCCGGTTTCTGCCGGGGCGGGTGGTGACGGACTTTCGGATCCGCAGCGGCCGTGTCAGGTCGATCACGATCGGCTACGTGCTCGACTGAGTCTCGGTCATCTCGGCCGAGTAGAGGTCGTAGGCGAGGCGCTCGAGAACCGCGCGCCTCGGATCCGGAACCGGGAAGAACCGTTCAACGGCTCGTTCCGAGACCCAGGCAAGCCGCGGAGTGGAGGCGAGAACATCCGCGACCGCCCGTCGATCGCCGCCGAGAGCGACCAGCTCGATGCGGTTCCGCCACGGCTCGAGTGTCGCTACCGCCGTCTCGGCAGCCTCGTCGATCAGGGCTCGCGCCTGCTCTTCTCGACGCCGCCGGAAGCGATTCGCAGACGAGCCTCCCTTCTTGTGCCGGCCCTTGACGAAGCGCGAGCCGACCTTGGCTGCGACGAGGTGCTCGCCTTCGAAGACGCCGACTGCGTAGCCTCCGAGCCGCACGAGGATCGCGGCGACGAGATGGTCCTCGGCGAGCGCGTCGAAGAGCGGCTCCAGCCGGACGGCGTCGTATTCCCCCTCGTGCGCAAGGCCGAAGGGCGGCCGGACGGCGATCTCGAGGCCGTCGAGCTCGATCCGGGCCCACCCGCCGGCGTAGCTCGCGCGACCCGGCTTGCCGGCCAGCGGCGCCAGGCGTTTTCGCACGTTTTCCCGCCCTACGAAGCGGCTCATCCGCCGAGAGTAGGCAGTATGTGTGCCAACAGCTACTGAGAGGGAGACCCTATGGGCTCGAAGAGGCAGACGACATTCGCGAAGATGGAGCGGGAACGGAAGGTCAGGGAGAAGCGCGCCCTGAAGCAGGAGAAGAAGCAGGCTGCCATCGCTGCACGGAACGCACCGGCGGTCGAAGAGGCGCCCTCCTTGGACGGGTCCGAGGTTGACGCTGCGGTCGAAGTTCCGATTGAAGACAGTTAGCAGTCCAGCGAGGCCCACGGCGGCGGCGCTCGACAAGCCGCGATTGCGGGGCGTGCTGCACCAGGCCGGGTTCATGGTCGCGCTCGCCGTCGCGCCTTTGCTGATCCTGGCCTCGGACGGGGGGCGTGCACGACTTGCCGCAACGGTGTTCGCCGTTTCGGTGGTCACGTGTTTCGGGGCCAGCGCCCTCTATCACCGGGTGACCTGGACGCCCCGGGTCCGCCTCTGGTTGCGGCGCGTCGACCACGCCGGCGTCTACTTCCTCATCGCGGGGACGTATACGCCGGTTTGCCTGCTGGTCCTCGGCGGCGCCTGGCGCACCGTCGTCCTGTCCGTGGTCTGGGCCGGCGCGCTCGCGGCGATCGTCCTCAAGTTCGCCTGGGTCGGTGCGCCGAAATGGCTGTCGGTGGCGCTCGGGCTCGCGCTCGGCTGGGTCGCGGTGGTGGCCATGCCGCAACTGGTTGGTCGCCTGAACGTTGCCGCGATGGTCCTGATCGTGGTCGGAGGCCTCGCGTATTCGGTGGGAGCCGTGGTCTATGCCCGGCGTCGTCCCGACCCGGCGCCGGCAGTCTTCGGTTACCACGAGGTCTTCCATGCTCTGACTCTCGTCGGGGTCGGCTGCCAGTACGTGGCGATCGCGTTCTTCGTCCTTCGCGCCGGCTAGCCGTCGGACGGCCTGCTCGCAGTAGGCTCCGTCGTCGAGATGCTCTGTCCTAGCTGCGGCACCGAGAACCTCGCAGGGAAGAAGTTCTGCAAGGAGTGCGGGACGGCGCTCGGCCTGGTCTGCGGATCCTGCGGAGCCGCCCTCGTCGGTGACGAGAAGTTCTGCGGCGAGTGCGGAGCGGCCGTTTCCCCAGGAGGCGAGGCCGGCGCGGGACAACAGCCCCCAGCCCGCGAAGCTCCCGCGGCGGAGCGCCGCCTCGTCTCCGTGCTCTTCGCCGACCTCGTGGGCTTCACGTCGCTGTCGGAGGCGCGCGACGCAGAGGAGGTTCGTGAGCTCCTCTCGCGGTACTTCGACACGTGCAGACGCCTGATCGAGCTGTACGGCGGGACCGTGGAGAAGTTCATCGGCGACGCGGTGATGGCCGTGTGGGGGACGCCGGTCGCAACCGAGGACGACGCCGAGCGGGCTGTGCGCGCGGCGCTCGACCTCGTCGCGGCCGTGTCTGCGCTGGGCCAGGAGGTCGGCGCCGACGAGCTGAGGGCCCGGGCCGGTGTGCTGACCGGGGAGGCCGCGGTGACCATCGGCTCCATCGCCGAGGGAATGGTCGCAGGCGACCTCGTCAACACCGCCTCGAGGGTGCAGTCGGTGGCGGAGCCGGGCTCTGTCTATGTCGGCGAGTCCACGCGGCGGGCGACCGAGCAGGCGGTGTTCTACGAAGACCTGGGCTCGTTCGAGCTGAAGGGCAAGGAAGGGTTGACGCCCCTGTGGAAGGCGGAGCGAGTGATCTCTGGCGTGCGCGGCACTCTGAAGTCGCAGGGTCTGGAGGCGCCTTTCGTCGGACGGGACCGGGAGCTCCGCCAGATCAAGGATCTCTTCCACACGTGCGCCGAAGAGAAGAGGGCCCAGCTCGTCTCGGTCACCGGCATCGCCGGTATCGGCAAGTCGCGCCTCTCGTGGGAGTTCTACAAGTACTTCGACGGCATCGCCCAGTCCGTCTACTGGCATCGCGGCCGCTGCCTTGCCTACGGCGAAGGAGTGACGTACTGGGCGCTCGCGGACATGGTGCGGTGGCGCTGCCGCATCGCAGAGGACGACCCCGCGGCCTCCGCCCTCGAGAAGCTCCAGGCGACACTCGCCGAGCATCTTTCCGATCCCGACGAGCGGCGCTTCGTCGAGCCGCGGCTCGCTCACCTGCTCGGGCTGGGCGAGCGCGAGTCGCACGAACGGCAAGACCTGTTCGCCGCCTGGCGCCTGTTCTTCGAGCGTCTCGCAGACGTCTACCCGACCGTGCTCGCGTTCGAGGACATGCAGTGGGCAGACGCATCGCTGCTCGACTTCGTCGAGTACCTGCTCGAGTGGTCGCGCAACTCGCCGCTGTGCGTGATCACGCTTGCCCGCCCCGAGTTACTCGAGCGGCGGCCGACCTGGGGCGCCGGCCATCGCAACTTCACCTCGCTCTATCTCGAACCGCTTCCACCCGACGCGATGGAGGCGTTGTTGACCGGCCTCGTTCCCGGCCTGCCTGCGACCCTGCGCGACCAGATCCTCGCCCGCGCAGAAGGCGTTCCGCTCTATGCAGTTGAGACAGTCCGGATGCTGCTCGACCGCGGTGCGCTGGTCCAGGAGGGCTCCGTCTACCGGCCGGTCGGCGCCGTCGAGGCGCTCGAGGTGCCGGAGACGCTCCATGCGCTGATCGCCGCCCGTCTCGACGGTCTGTCGCCCGAGGAGCGCCGCCTGCTGCAGGACGGCTCCGTGCTCGGGAAGACGTTCTCGCGCGCGGCGCTTGCCGCGCTCACCGGGCTCCCCGAGGCTGAGCTCGATCTCCTTCTGCACTCGCTGGTACGCAAGGAGGTTGTTTCACTCCAGTCCGACCCGCGTTCGCCGGAGCACGGTCAGTACGGCTTCCTGCAGGACATCGTCCGCCACGTCGCTTACGAGACGCTTCCGCGGAGGGAGCGCCGGGTGCGTCATCTCGCCGCGGCCGAACACCTTTCCTCCGCTCCGGGCGAGGACGAGTTAACGGAGGTGGTCGCCTCGCATCTCGTCGAGGCGTACCGGCTCGACCCCGATGCCGAGGATGCGGGCGAGATCAGGAACCGCGCCCGGACCGCGCTCGTGAGCGCAGGCGAGCGAGCGGCATCGCTCGCCGCCGCTGCCGAGGCGAAGCGCTACTTCGAGCAGGCTGTCGAGCTCACGGATGAGCCGCTCGAGAACGCACGGCTACTCGGGCGCGCGGGCGAGATGGCCTCGAATGCGGGCGATCCCGACACCGCCCAAAAACTGATCGAGAAGGCGATCGCCATCTACGAGGCCGAGGGCGACACCCACGCCGCAGCCCGGGCCACCTACAAGCTTCAAACCGCGCTGGGCTTCACCGAGCGCCGGGACGAGGCACTCGCGCGTCTGGAGCACGCCTTCGAGGTCATCGGCGAGGACGAGCCCGACGAGGATCTCGCCATGCTCGCGGCGATGCTTTCGCGTGTGTACTGGTTCAACGGCGATCTCGAACGGGCCGCCGCCAGGGCCGAGCTCGCGCTCGACATCGCCGAGGCGCAGCGGCTGCCGGAGCCGTTGTCGCTGGCTCTCCGGAGCAAGGCAGCCGTCTCGTACAGCCGCGGGCATCCCGAGGAATTCGTCGCTCTCGTGAAGCATGCGCTCGAGATCGCGCTCGAGCACGACCTCACCGAAGGCGCAGCCACCTGTTACTTCCTCCTCTCCGACCGCTGCTTTCGGCGCGACCGCTACGCGGAGGCCCTCGGCTACCTCGACGAGGCGCTCGCCCTCGCGAAGAGGATGGGAAGCCGACCGTACGAGTGGGCGGTGCTCGCAGAGAGGACCTACCCGTTGTTCATGGCCGGCAGCTGGGACGACGTGCTGTCGACCACCGACGGGTTCACGCAGGAGCAGGTCGATGCCGGTGGAGTCGTTCTCAGCGTGCTGCAGTCGGGTGTCGGCGTGCACGTAGAGCGCGGTGAGCTCGACGAGGCCCGCCGGATCTTCTCGCTCTTCTCGCGGCTGGAGAGCTCGAGCGACGTCCAGGATCGAGCGACCTACCTCGCGGCGACGGCGACTCTGCGGCGGGCCGAAGGACGCTTCGAAGAGGCACTCGCGGCGGGAGCGGCCACTATCGACACGGTGCCAACGCTTGGCGCCGGATTCCAGGGGGTGAAGAACGGCATCACTGACGCGCTCGAGGCGGCGCTCGCTCTCGGCGACTCGGCGAGGGCACAGGAGCTCCTGGCGTTCATCGACGAGCTGACCCCGGGAGCGCGGCCGCAGTTCCTCGAGGCGCAGACGCACCGGTTCCGCGGCCGGATCGCCCGCGACGCGGTCGATCTGGAGGCAGCGGTGCGCATCTTTCGCGAGATCGGCACGCCGTTCTGGCTCGGGGCGACACTCCTGGAGCACGCGGAGCTGACGGGGAGCGAGACCTCGCGCACCGAGGCGCGCGAGATTT
>DATDDZ010000170.1:0-2280 GCA_036523555.1 Gaiellaceae bacterium | reverse complement strand
GCAGCGCCCTCACGGACGCCTCCGAGCCGTCGACTCCGACCACGATCGTCTCCATCTGCCCGCCAGGTTACGCGTGCGTGGTCTCGCGAACGCCGTCGCCGCGGACGACGAGCACGGGACGATTCGCTCGGGCGAGGACCTCGCGGGAGGTGCTGCCGAGAATCGCGCTCTTCACGCGCCCGAGACCGCGTGAGCCGATGACGATGAGATCCGCTTCGGCCTCCGAGGCGAGCCTGAGGATCTGCTTCGCCGGATAGCCCACGAGCAGCTCGGGCCGGGCCGTCACGCCTCGGCCTGCCGCGAGCTTCATCGCCTCGGACAGGACGGGATCCCACTCCGCCGTGGGAAAGCGGTCGGGCGGAGCGTGCTCGTCGCCGTTGCGCGCCGGCACGAAGTCGAGCAGAGAGGCGACATGGGCGAAGATCACCTCCGCGCCCTCGTCCTCGGCGAGCTCGAGGCCCGCGCCCAACGCTGCGCTCGACGTTTCGGAACCGTCGAGGGCGATCAGGATCTTCTTCATGTCAAGCCTCCTTTTGCGGTCCGAGCTTGCTTGACTACGGGGGACGTGCGCATCGGCAGAGTCCACGAGCCGGAATCAGTAGTTGCCACCGATGGCCCGAATTGGCCGCGCTGCGAGCATCGGGTCAACCCACACGGAGCGCCGCCATGAGCGAGAACCACAGGTCCTTCCACGTCGTGGTCGCAGGTGCCGGCGTCGCTGGGCTCGAATGCGCACTTGCCCTCCGAGACCTGTCCCAGGGACTGGTCTCGGTCGAGTTGATCGCTCCGGAAGAGGAGTTCACGTACCGCCCGCTCGCCGTCGCGGAGCCGTTTCGAACCGGCGAGGTCCGGCACTTCCCGCTCGAGCCGCTGGTCGAGGCCACCGGGGCGACGCTGCGCCGCGCGACGCTCGCGGCCGTCGCTCCCGACCAGAAGACGGTCACGCTCGAGGAGGGAGGCACGGTCGATTTCGACGCTTTCGTGCTCGCGCTCGGCGCGCGTCCCCGCGACGCGGTCGTCGGCGCTCTGACGTTTCGCGGCCCCGAGGACGACGCGGCCCTGGCGGGTCTCCTCGAGCGGGCCTCGGCGGGGCAGCTCCATAGCATCGCCTTCGTCGTCCCGGCCGGCGCCAGCTGGCCGCTCCCGATCTACGAGCTCGCGCTGCTGACCGCGGAGTATCTGATGGACAGGGGGACGCGAGGAACGCGAATCGTGGTCGTGACGCCCGAGGAGCGCCCACTCGCCCTCTTCGGATCCGAGGCGAGCGAGGCGATCCGCGAGCTCCTCGACATTCGCGGTGTCGACGTCGAAGTCGGCGCCGCTGCGGTCGCATGGCAGGACGGCATGTTGACGGTGGCCGGCGGCACGACGGTGCCGGCGGACGCGGCCATCGCGCTCCCGCAGCTGATCGGCCCGGCGATCAGCGGGCTCCCTCACGACGGGGCCGGGTTCGTCCCGACCGATGCGGAGGGCCGCGTCTCGGGCCTCGCCGACGTCTATGCCGCCGGCGATGCCACGCAGTTCCGCCCCAAGCAGGGAGGCCTCGCGACCCAACAGGCCGACGCGGTCGCGGCAGCGATCGCAGCGGACGCGGGAGCCGACGTCCGGCCGTTGCCCTTCCGCCCGGTGCTGCGGGGGCTTCTCTTCACCGGCTTCGTGCCGCGTTACTTGCGCGCCGACACCGGCGCCGGCACCTCCCTCGTCGACACCGAGCCTCTGTGGTGGCCGCCGGCGAAGATCGTCGGCCGCTACCTCGCCCCGTTCCTCGCATCGCAGCTCGGGCTCGAGGCGACGCTCCCCGCGCATGCGCCGACCGAGGCGGTCGAGGTAGAGGTCGAGCTCGACCCGCACGGCACCAGCTGGTCCACCGTCTGAACAGCTCTAACCCTCCAACGCAAGAGGCCGGGGGCCGCCTTCGGGCGGCCCCCGGCCTCTTGATGAGCTGGGCCGGTGCCTACGCGGAAACCACCCGGCGCCGGCCCGTCCTCGGCCGCTGAGTCACGCGGCGTTCAGCTTCGTCTGCTTGCGGTGCAGTGCCGCGAACGCGAGGATGATGAACCCGACCCCGCTCAGGAACAGCGCGACCCCGACCACGATCCCGAACAGGCCCAGCCTGTCCGCCATGAACGAGGTGTTGAGCGCTGTCGAGAGAGCGGTCTCCGTCACCCAGATGTCCCGGGCGCCGTTCGCCACCGGCTGATTCGTCTTGGCGTCGACTGCAGCGAACTTGGGGTTGTCGGTCCCACCGCCGACGGCAAGCGCCGACTTGGGTGCATTCGG
>DATDDZ010000169.1:0-7844 GCA_036523555.1 Gaiellaceae bacterium | reverse complement strand
GCCCTCGAAGCCCCATTCCTCGGACGTCAGGTCGGCAAGCGTCCGCGAGGAAGTGACGCCGATGTTGAAGTCTCCCGCGAGGACGACCGGCTCGCCGGGCTCTGCGACTCCGTCGACGAACACGGCCGCGCGCAACAACTCGGCGTCGGGGATCCGCTTGTCGGTGCTACCGCTCGCGTGCAGGTTCGCGAGGACGACCGTGCCCTCGTCTCGCCGGACGCGCACGACGTGGCACACCCGGCGCTCCTTCGACCAGACCAGCCGCGGCACCACGGCGAGCCCGAGACGGCGTGCCTGCACACGCCGGAACCCGTAGGGATTCAGCGCGACCTCACGCCGTTCGAGCACCTGCAGCGAGGGTGCGAGCAGGACGGCGTTCGCCTGCCCCGTGAACGCCGAGCGAAACAGGCCGTGGTCGATGTCGGTGACCAGGCGTCCGAGCTCGGCGTTCCCGGGTAGCGGGCCGAGCATCGGCCGGCGGGCGACGGAGGCCACCGCGGTCATCCCGCTCCACCCTTCCAGCCGCCCGAGCGCCCACACCGGCAGCTCCTGCAGACAGAGGACATCGGGCCGGCCCTCGGCCGCGAGCCGGACCATCTCGGCGAGAAACGCAGCCCGCTCGGGCGGCACCGCGTTGCCGTGGAAGAGGTTCCAGGTCCTGACAAGCAGGCGCTCTACTGTAGTGCCGGTGCACGTTGTTCTCGCCGATCCCCCGGCCTTCACGCCGGCCTACGACCACGAGCTCGCGGCAGCGCTCGCCCGCGCCGGCGCGGAGGTCGATCTGGTCACCTCCCACTTCCGCTTCGGCGACTCGCCGGCGCCGGAGGGCTACCGCCGCAGCGAGCCCTTCTATCCGCTGTCGTCACGGTTGTTCCGGCGTTCCCGCCTTCGTCTGCCGCTCAAGGTCCTCGAGCATGTTCCGGGCAGCGCATCCCTGCTGCTTCGCCGCGCCGACGTCCTGCACCTTCAGTGGCTCGCCGCACCGGAGCTCGACCGTCTCCTCCTTCGTCCGCGGTCGCCCGCGGTCTTCACCGCGCACGACCTCCTGCCGCGAAGAACCGCGCGCAGGCGCGAGCTCTGGCGAGAGCTTCTTCGTCGCTTCGACCGGGTGATCGTCCATTCCGAGCGCGGCCGCGGCGTTCTCCAGGAGCTCGGCGTCGATGCGCGCGTCATCCCTCATCCCGTGTTCACGAGTGATCCGTCACGTACGGACGACGGCCGCACGATTCTGAGCATCGGGACCATCCGTCCCTACAAGGGCCTCGCCGACACGATCGCGGCGACGAACCGCATCGAGGGCGCGCGCCTGCTCGTCGCGGGCGACCCGCTCGAGCCGCTCGGCGCATACCGGGCGCAAGCGGGCGACCGGGCTGAGTGGCGGCTCGGCTACCTACCCCGGGCCGAGCTCGAGCGCGCGCTCGGCGATGCGACCGTCGCGCTGTTCCCGTACCGCCCCGAGCTCGACCAGAGCGGCGCGATGCTGCAGGCTCTCGGCGGGGGTGTCCCGGCCGTTGTCTACGACGTCGGCGGCCTCGCCGAGCCGGTCGAGCGCTTCGGAGCGGGCCGGGTCGTGCCTGCCGGCGACATCAAGGCGCTCGCGGAGGCGACGCGTGAGCTGCTCGACGACCCGGCCGCGCTGGCCGCGGCCCGCGCCGGCGCGCTTCGCGCCCGCGAGACACTGACCTGGGACGCGTCGGCCCGGGCACACCTCGAGCTCTACCGGGAGCTCGCGTGAGGCTCGGGCGTGCGCGCTTCGGCGACCTGATCCAGAGGCAGCTCGACCTCTTCGAGCGTGAGCACCGCGGGCTGATCGAGGATTGTCTCGAGGCCGAGCGCGCCTACGTGAGCGCTCCGCGCGACGAGGCGGAGGAGCGCTACGGGGACTACCTCGACCTGATCGAGACGGGAACCGAGCTGCTCGCCGACATCCGCGACCACTTCGCGTCGACGCTTGACGACGACACCGCCGAAGAGTACGAAGACGCCTTCAACCGGAGCGTCGTCAAGCGGTTTCGCCGCTTCGCGCTCGAGATCGAGGAGCGCTGATGGCCCGCATCGAGGAATACGGCTTGATCGGTGACTTGCAGACCGCCGCGCTCGTGTCCAGGGAAGGCTCGATCGACTGGGCCTGCTTCCCCCGCTTCGACTCCGGCGCGTGCTTCGCCGCGATTCTCGGGACGTCCGAGCACGGACGCTGGCTCGTGCACCCCCGTGTCGACGGCTGGGTCGTGAAGCGGTGGTATCGGCCGGGCTCGCTCGTCCTCGAGACCGAGTGGGAGACAGATGCTGGCGCTGTCCGCGTGACCGATTTCATGCCACCGCGCGGGAAAGCCCCTGACATCGTCCGGATCGTCGAGGGGACCCGCGGCCACGTCGACATGACCTCCGAGCTCGTCATGCGCTTCGACTACGGGAACATCGTGCCTTGGGTGCGGCGGGTCGACGGGGGGCGCATCGCCGTCGCCGGGCCCGACGCGCTCTGCTTCCGGACCCCGGTCGAGCATCGCGGCGAGAACATGCGCACGATCGGCGAGTTCACGGTGCGCAAGGGCGAGCGGGTCCCGTTCGTCCTGACCTGGTATGCGTCGAACGAGCGGCCCCCGCGGCCGATCGACGCGGAAGACGCGCTCGCGGACACCCTCGAGTACTGGGATGCCTGGGCCGACCGGTGCGCGTACAAGGGCCGGTGGCGGGACGAGGTGCATCAGTCCCTCACCGTGCTCAAAGCGCTCACGTACGCGCCGACGGGCGGCATCGTGGCGGCGGCGACCACCTCGCTCCCCGAGAAGATCGGCGGCGAGCGAAACTGGGACTACCGCTACTGCTGGCTGCGCGACGCGACCCTCACCCTCCTCGCGTTCCTGAACGCCGGCTATCTCCAGGAAGCGCGTGCCTGGCGGGTCTGGCTGCTCCGGGCGGCCGCGGGGGATCCATCCGCCCTGCAGATCATGTACGGCGTGGCCGGCGAACGGCGCCTGTCCGAGCTGACGCTCGACTGGCTCCCCGGCTACGAGAAGTCGTCCCCCGTGCGCGTGGGGAACGCCGCCAGCGAGCAGTTCCAGCTCGACGTCTACGGCGAGGTGCTCGACGCGCTCCACCAGGCGCGCGCCCACAAGCTCGAGGGCTCCAAGGAAGCGTGGGCATTTCAGCGCCACCTGCTCGGCTACCTGGAGAGCGCCTGGAAGGAGCCCGACGAGGGGATCTGGGAGGTCCGCGGGCCGCGACGGCACTTCACGCACTCGAAGGTGATGGCGTGGGTCGCGTTCGACCGGGGAGTGCAGGCAGTCGAGCGCTACGGCCAGACCGGCCCGGTGGAGCGGTGGCGCGAGATCCGGAGCGCCATCCACCGCGAGGTCTGTGAACGGGGCTTCGACGCCGAGCTGGGCTCGTTCACGCAGTCCTACGGGTCGAAGGAGCTCGACGCCAGCCTTCTGATCATCCCGCTCGTCGGCTTTCTTCCCGCGGCCGACCCGAGGATGGTGGGCACGGTGACCGCGATCGAGGAGAAGCTCTATCGGGACGGTTTCGTCTACCGCTACAGCCAGGCCGACGACGTCGAGAACGTCGACGGGCTGCCGCCCGGAGAGGGCGCGTTCCTGCCGTGCACGTTCTGGTTGGTCGACAACTTCGTCCTCCAGGGGAGGCTCGACGAGGCCGAGGCGCTCTTCCAGCGGCTGCTCGACCTCCGCAGCGAGCTCGGCCTGCTCGCGGAGGAATGGGACCCGGCGACCAGGCGACAGCTCGGGAACTTCCCCCAGGCGTTCACGCACGTCGCGCTGGTCAACACGGCCTTCAACCTCGATCGGGAGACCGTGGAGTCTCCGATGACGCAGCGCTCTCCCGAGGAGCCCGCCGAGGCGTATTGAGGCGCCGGCCTAGCGGTGGCCGAAATGGTGGGCGCCGGGCAGGCCGCCGCTCAAGTCGGGCTCCTCCGAGACCTCACGGGCGAGCGGCCCGAGCGTCTCGAGCGCGCGGACGAGCACGTTCTGGTTTCGCTCGATCCGCTCGAAGCGCCCGTGGGCGAGGATCAGCGGCTCGCCGCGCACGATCGCGCGGTGCCGGTCGTAGACGTTGGGCGGGACGATCAGGTTGACCGTGCCGAACTCGTCCTCGATCAGCATGAAGACGACGCCGTTCGCGGTGGAGGGGCGCTGTCGCGCGATCGCCATGCCGGCAACGGCCACGTTCGCTCGGTTCGAGGCGGACTCGAGCTCCCGGGACGAGAGCACTCCCGCAGGCAGGTGCGAGCGCAGTAGCCCCAGCGGGTGGACGCCGACGGAGAGGCTCGTGGTGCGGTAGTCGGCGAGCATGCGCTCCCAGATCGTCGGCTCGGGCAGCTCGGGCGTCACCGCCGTGGGGTCGAGCGGGAGGGCAAGCTGCTTCTCCTCGCCCCCCGACCCGGGCACGGTCTGCGGGCGCGGCACGAGGCCGAGCTGCCACAGCAACCTGCGGCGAGGGAGCTCGAAGCAGTCGCAGGCGCCGGAGACGATCAGCGTCTCGAGCCCGTGCTCCGAGAGCTGCGTCCGTTGCGCGAGCTCGCGAACGCTCGTGAACGGCCCGTCCCGCTCCCGCTCCTCGACCACGGTCAGAGCCTCGTCCTCGCCGATCCCGTTGACGTAATCGATGCCGATGCGCACCGTGCCGTCCTCGACCGAGCATTTCGCAGCGCTGACGTTGACGTCGGGTGGCCGCGTCTCGACTCCACGCCGCTGACCATCGCGGACAAGTGTCGCCGGCGGATAGAACCCCATCGGCTGCGCGTTCAGCAGCGAGCACAGGAACTCGGCCGGGTGGTAGTGGCGCAGCCACGCGGACTGATAGGCGAGCAAGCCGAAAGCGGCCGCATGCGACTTCGGGAAGCCGAAACCCGAGAAGCCGACGAGCTTGTCGTAGACGAGGTCCGCGGTCGGCTCGTCCACGCCCCGGGCCAGCGCACCCTCGACGAAACGCCCGCGATACGCCTCGAGCGCCTCGTGCGAGCGCTTGCGGCTCATCGCGCGCCGCAGTCCTTCCGCCTCCCCCACGCTGAAGCCGGCGAGCGCGATCGCCACCTCGAGCACCTGATCCTGGAAGACGACGACGCCGAGCGTCGAGCGCAGGCAGTCGGCGAGCAGCGGATGATCGACCGGCGGGACGAAGGACGGTTCCTCGCGCAGCCGCTTGCGGTGCTCGATGTAGGGATGGACCGCCTTCCCCTGGATCGGGCCCGGCCGGACGAGCGCCACCTGCACGGTGAGGTCGTCGAGATTCTCAGGACGCGTGCGGAGAAGGCTCTGCATCTGCGCGCGGCTCTCGATCTGGAAGTCGCCGACGGTGTCGGCACGCTGGATGTCGTCGTAGACGGCCGGGTCGTCGAGCGGGATCCGGGAGAGGTCGATCGGCTTGCCCTGGAGCCGCGCAATCTGGTCGACGCAGTCCTCGACCGCGGAGAGCATCCCCAGCCCGAGCAGGTCGATCTTGAGAAAGCCGGCGTCGGAGCACGAGTCCTTGTCCCACTGGCACATCTGGCGGCCGGCCATCGCAGCCGGCTGAACGGGCACGAGCTCGACGAGGGGCCGTGACGAGATCACCATCCCGCCCGGGTGCTGCGAGATGTGGCGCGGCAGGCCTGCGATCTCGTGACACAGCTCGCCGAATGCGCGCCAGCGCGGCGAGAGCAGCTTGCGGTCTGCGTCCGGCAGCAGCTGCAGCTCCTCGGCGACGCGCCTGGCGTTCCAGCCCTCGGTGACGCGGGCGATCCGCTCGAGCTCGGCGTATGGCAAGCCGAGCGCCTTGCCGACATCGCGGATCGCGCCCCGGCTCCGATAGGTGGCGAACGAGGCGACGAGCGCGGCGTGCTCGCGGCCGTAGCGCTCGGTGACCGCGACGATCAGCTTCTCGCGGATATCGCGTGGGAAGTCCAGGTCGATGTCGGGAACAGCGTTGAGCTCGCGGTTGAGGAAGCGGCCGAGCGAGAGCTCCGCACCGACCGGGTCCACGTGCGAGAGGCCGGTCAGATAGCAGACGAGCGAGCCGACCGACGAGCCGCGACCGCGCCCCGGCGGCAGCGCATGTCGAGGGGAGTCGCGTCCCCGCACCTCGAGCGCGCACTCGCGTGCGAGCTCGAGCACGTCCCAGTGCAGCAGGAAGAAGCCCGCGAGGCCGAGCTCGTCGATGAGGGCGAGCTCCTCGTCGAGCCGCGCGCACGCGTCACGGCGAAGCCTGTCCCTGTTGGGATAGCGGTCCTCGAACGCGCGGTTGCACACCTGGGCCAGCTGGACGATCGCCGGCTCGGGGCTGTCGGAGAAGTCCGGATACCGATACCCGAGCTCCTTCGTCAGGTCGAACCTCAACCGCTCCGCGAGCTCGACGGTGCGTGCGACCGCGGCGCGATCCTCGGGGAAGCGCTCGACCACCTCGGCGGGTGAGAGCAGGACGCACTCTCGGTTGCCGCGACGCTCCGCCTCGCAGCCGTCGAGGGAGCTGCGCGAGCGGACAGCGACGAGGACGTCCTGAAGAGGCGCGCGCTGTATGTGGTGCGCGTGCACGTCCCCCGTGACGATGGTCGCGAGGCCGAGAGACTGGGCGAGCTCGCGCAGCAGTGCGTTGCGCCGGGCGTCACCTCGCTCGTATGGGCGCTGGAGCTCGACGAAGAAGCGATCGGTCCCGAAGGCCCGGGCCAGTCGCCCGGCGGCGTTCGGGCTGCGCACCGCAAGGCCGTGGCGGGCGCAGCCGGAGAGGCAGACGAGTCCCTCGTTCAGCTCCTCCAGCAGGCCCTGGTCGAGGGCCGGGTCGGCGGGAGCCCGAGTCTCCTTTCCGACGGGCCTCGTGTGCGCATGCGCGGCGGTGACGAGCCTGCAGAGGTTCGCGTATCCCTGCGATGTCTCCACGAGCACGGTCACGTGGGAGCCGTCGGCGAGCGTCAGCTCGGCACCGGTGATCGCACGGACACCGAAGTGCTTCGCGGCGTGCGCGAACTCGAGCGACCCGTACACCCCGTTGTGGTCGGTCAGCGCGAGCGCGGGATACTCGAGCTCGGCTGCGCGGAGGGCGAGCTCCTCCGGGTGCGACGCGCCGTCGAGGAACGAGTACGCGGAATGCGCGTGTAGCTCGACGTAGGGCACCGTCATACTCGCGCGTGATGGAGGGAGTGGCACTCGGCGCGGGCGAAGGCGAGCTGCTCTTCGGCGGCAGGATCGTGATCAAGGCGAGCTTCGCCGAGCTCTGCGTCACCGAGTCGCTGTTCCCGGCCGCGCGCCCCGGCGCCGATCCGCACTTCCACCGGCGGCACGCGGATTCGTTCTTCGTCCTCGAGGGCGGGCTCGCAGTGCTCGTCCGCGACGACGAGAAGCTCCTCGACGCGGGCGCCTGCGTATGCGCGCCGCCCGACGTCGTCCACGGGTTCCGCAGCACCTCTCGCGCTCGCTTTCTCAACTTCCACACGCCGGATGCGGGCTTCGCGGACAACCTGCGCGCGCGCGACCGCGGGGAGCCGGGCGGGTTCGACAGCGTCGATGCTCCCGCGGGCACGGGGCCGCCGGCAGCCGACGCCATCTTCCTTCGGCCCGGTGAGGGCGAGCGGCTCGAGGGCAACAAGCGCGTCGCGACGATCAAGATCGGCCGGGAGGAGCTCTCGCTCGTCGAGTTCGAGCTCGAGCCCGGATTCGGCGGCCCCGACTCGCATGCCCATGCCGACCACGTCGACTCGTTCTACGTCCTCGACGGGGAGGCCGAGTTCCTGCTCGGCACGGAGAAGATCCGCCTGGGCGCGGGGTCGTTCGTCGCTGCGCCGCCCGGCTTCGTGCACACGTTCTCGAACCCCGGCCCGGGCCGCACACGCCTGCTCAACCTCCATGCGCCAAGCC
>DATDDZ010000168.1:0-2653 GCA_036523555.1 Gaiellaceae bacterium | reverse complement strand
CTCGATCATCGCGAGGATCGACGTCGTGTCGTACTGGGTGTGGTCGACGGCGAAGTTCCCGCGGAGGAACGGCGAGATCACGAGGGTCGGGATGCGCGTCCCCGGGCCCCACTGGTCGTGCGGGCCGTTGTTGTTGCCCTGTCCGGGCGGCGAGACGTGGTCCCACTGGCCGCCGAACTCGTCGTACGTGACGACGACCATCGTGTCCTTCGCGCAGGCGCTGCCCTGGATCAGCTTCACCAGCTCCATCAGGTGCGTGCTCCCGATCGACTCGCTCGCGTAACCGGGGTGCTCGTTCTCCTCGCCGATCGGCTTCACGAAGCTGACCGCGTCGAGGTTGCAGTCGGTCGTCGACGAGCGGGCCGCGTCCTCGAACGCGACCTCGTCCCGCAGGTGCGCCCGGCCAGGCGTGCCGGGCGCGTAGTTCGCGAAGTACGAGAACGGCTGATGGTGGAACTGGAACGCGAAGTCCGGGCACTTCGGATAGTGGTACGCCGCGTTCGTGTCGTGGTTCGGGTCCGAGCACGTCGGGCCGGGCCCGTTCGTCCAGCCGGGGCCGTCCGTGATGCCGGCCGCGTTGTCCCAGCCGCCCGCGTACCAGCCCCAAGAGATGTTGGCGGAACTGAGGCGGTCACCGATCGTCGGGCTGCCCTGCACGACCAGCTTGTCACCGAACGTCCCGAACGGCTCGTTCGTCGGCTGCATCGTGTTGACGGCCCAGTCGCCACAGGCGAGGCCGGTCTTCGGTGACGGACACGGCACGGTGAAGTCGCCGTCGCGATAGGTCACGCCCGCCAACGGGTTGTAGAGCGGGTAGTTGTTGCGCGGGAACCCGGCCGAGTCGATCAGCGAGTGCTGCGCTGCCGGCGCCTTCGGGTCGAACGGAGTCCGGGCGGCGATCAGCCACTGATGGTTGAGAAACGAGCCTCCGAACGCCGCCTGGAAGAAGTTGTCGGCGATCGCGTAGTGCGGATGCGACTTCGAGTGCAGGTACTTGTAGATGGGCAGGGCCCTGGTGTCGTAGACGCCCATCACGGTCGCAGCCGAGTCGCTCCCCGTCGCGTAGCGGTTCTGCGCGCCGCCGTTGAGCTGGTACTGCTCCTGGTAGAACTTGTGCACCAGGTCGCGCGTACAGCCGCCGGGGATGCCGACACCCGAGCCGTTGAGGATTCCGTTTGCAAAAGCGAACGAGTCCTTCGGCTTCGGGCACGTGGTCGCGTCCGGCGGGATGAAGTTGTCGATCGTGAACCACGTGTTGAGGAAGTGGCTGTTGAAGGCGATGCCCCTCGGAGTCGTGCCGTCGCAGGCCTTCGAGAGCGGCGGCACGGTCAGGTTCACGTCGAGCTGCCGCAGGCACGAGTAGGGCGTGCCGTTCTGGTCGACCTGGGTCGTGTGCGCTGCGTCGGCGTTGGCAAGGCCGTTCACGCCTTCCCAGCCGCCGTACAGGTTGTCGAAGCTGTGGTTCTCCTCGTAGATCACCACGATGTGGTTGATCTTCGAAAGCTGGTCACCGCCGCGGGCGGCGCCCGCCCCTGACACCGCCACGACGGCGAGCACGGTCACGCCGAGCGCCGCGAGGAAACCGCGCCACGCTCTCCTCCCCTTGAGTCTTGGCATCTTCTCCCCTCGAGTTGTGAGTCTCGGTCGCGGGGAGTCTGACGTAAATCGAGGCCCGATGGAAAGGGGCCTGCAGGCGGCTAGGCTTCGACGCGATGAGGATCTGCCTCGTCACGCCCTTTGCCTGGTCGCAGCCCCACGATGTGAACGAGCACGTGACCGGCGTCGCACGCGAGCTGCGGGCGCTCGGCCACTCCGTCACGGTCCTGGCGTCCTCCAACCGGGCTCGGGATCTCGCCGCCGGCCGGCGCGCCCTGCTCGACGGCCTCGAGGCGGAGGTGATCGCTCTCGGGCCGGCGATGCCGATCTCCCGGCGCAGCAGAATCGGGGTCCCGGTGGGTGTTCGCGCGAACCTCTCGCTCGCGCTGGCGCTCGGGCGATTCGACGTCGTGCACGGCTTCGAGCCGGGCCTGCCGTCCCTGTCGTACCTCGCGCTTCGGGACGCCCAGGCCCTCACCGTCGCCTCGTTCCACTCCCCGGAGCGCCTCTCCTATCCACCCGGGCGGTCGCAGCGAGACCGGCTGCTCGCCAGGCTCGACGCCCTCGTCGCGACGAGCGAGGAAACGGCGGAGGCGGCCGCGGAGCGCTTTCCCGGGCACTATCGCGTCGTCCCCGAAGGGATCGACCCGGAGCTCTTCCGGCCACGACGGAAGAGGAAGCGGATCGTCCTCGAGTGGCGCCCGAACGAGCGGGCGCTCCTCCGGGGCGTCTTCCGGGAGCTGGCCTCCCTGCCGGACTGGGAGCTCCTATTGCTGCGGACGAAGCCGCTCGCCGGCCGGCCGGCGATCCCGCGGGCCGTGCGCGACCGCGTGCACGTCCGGACAGCCCGCGACGGCGCGTCACGCGCACCTGTGCTCGCGGAGGCCGCAGTTTTCGTCCCCGCCCTGTCCGGCTTGCAGCGCGTGCGGCTCGAGGCCTCGGCGGCAGGCTGCGCAATCGCGCGGCCCCCGGGGACGGAGTCGCAGCCCGAGCTCGCCGGCGCGGAGGTCGCGCGTCTGGCCGAGGACTCGGACTTTCGCGCGCGGAAGGCGGAGCA
>DATDDZ010000167.1:0-12542 GCA_036523555.1 Gaiellaceae bacterium | reverse complement strand
CAGGTAGGCAGCCGCCCCGCCGACGTCGTCCGCCTCCACGTGCCGGTGCAGCGGTGAGCGCTCCTCGACGATCGCCTCCATCGTCGGGAACCCCGCGATCGACCGCGCCGCGAGCGTGCGCACCGGCCCGGCGGAGATCGCATTGACGCGAATGTCCTTCTGCCCGAGATCCCACGCGAGGTAGCGAACTGAGGCGTCGAGCGCCGCCTTCGCGACGCCCATGACGTTGTAGTGCGGCACCGCGCGCTCACCGCCGAGGTAGGTCATAGTCACGATCGAGCCGCCCCCGCGGGCCTCCATCAGCGGCTCGGCCGCATGCGCGCATGCGACCAGCGAATAGGCGCTCACGTCGAGCGCGAGCCAGAACCGGTCACGAGGCGTGTCCGTGAACCGGCCCTCGAGATCCTCGGCTGCGGCGAAGGCGACGGAGTGGACCAGGAGGTCGAGGCCCCCGTCGAACGCCTGGCCGACTTCGCCGAACACACGCGAGACGTCGTTGTCCGATCGCACGTCACAGGCGGTGACCAGGGGACTCGAGACCGACTCGGCCAGCTCGCGCACGGTCTTCTCGATCCGCTCGCCCTGATACGTGAACGCGAGCTCTGCACCACCGTCGGCGAGTCGCTTCGCGATCGCCCAAGCGATCGAGCGCCGGTTGGCGACGCCCAGGACGAGACCGCGCTTTCCCTCGAATGTTCCCATGTGTGCGAGTGTAAATCGGTTCAGCTAGATTGCGGTCCCTTGCGCCGTTCCGTGGGTCTTCTGGCGGTCGTGGCGGCGCTGGCGTCGGCCCTCTCGGCGGGAGCATCCCTCAACCCGATCGACCGGACTTTCGGCGACAGGACGCTGCCCCGCGTTCGAGCCGGAACGGTGTCGATACCACGCGGGCACGCGTCGAGTCGCGTGCGCGTCATCGTCGGCCTTCCGCTCCCTCCACTTGCAGCCGCCCCGGGCCGCAGCCTGTTCGCGACGGCGGCGCGAACGAAACTCGACGTGACGACGACGAGCTCGCGCCGGTACCTGACCCAGGTCCAGGCTTCCCAGCGCGCGGCGGTGACGCAGCTTCGGCGGGCGATTCCCGCCGCGCGGGTCGGCCGCCGTTTCCAGGTCGTCCTCGACGGGCTCACCGTGACTCTCCCGGTGTCGAGGCTCCCACGGCTCGCCCGGCTCGCGTTCGTCCGCAAGATCTATCCGAGCGTCCGCTACCACCTCGCGACCGACACGAGCCCGTCCGTCATCGGCGCCGACGAGCTGCACGCAACCACCGGCGCGCGTGGCGACGGCATCAAGATCGGCATCGTCGACGATGGCGTCGACAACACGAATCCGTTCCTGAGTCCGGCAGGCTTCTCGTATCCCTCCGGCTTTCCCAAGGGCGCGCAGCAGTGGACATCTCCGAAGGTCATCGTCGCGCGTTCGTTCCCCGGCCCGAACTCGGGACGGAGAGGGCGGCTCGCCGTCGATCGCCATGCCTCGTTCCACGCGACGCACGTCGCCGGGATCGCCGCAGGCGACGCCGGAGCCTGTTCCCCCGGCGGCCGCGACCATCCTCCGACCTGCGGCCTCTCCGGAGTCGCCCCGCGTGCATATCTCGGCAACTACCGAGTCTTCACAGTGCCGACGCCCCTCGGGGGGAACATCGCGAACACGCCGGAAATCGCGGCGGCGTTCGAGTCGGCGGTCCGCGACGGCATGGACGTGATCAACTTCTCCGGCGGCGGCGCCGAGACGGATCCCGCCAACGACGCGATGGTCCAGGTGATTCACAACACCGCCGCGGCGGGCGTCGTCCCCGTCATCTCGTCGGGAAACGATCGCGACGACTTCGGCCTCGGAACGGTCGGATCTCCCGGAACGGCCCCCGATGCGATCACGGTGGCAGCGGTCTCGAACACCCATCTGTTCGCACCCGTCCTGACCGTCCGTGCCCCGGGTGCTCCCGAGACGCTGCGCAGGATCGCCGTCGCGAGCTCGGCCGGCATGTTCTTCCCGGGATCCTTCTCCTTCACCTCCAAGCGCCTGGTCGACGTCGGGTCGCTCACCTCCGCGGGCGCCCCGATCGACCGCCGGCTCTGCGGGCCGGAGGACGACCCGAACAACGACGCCAAGACGCCTCTCTCCGCCGGATCGCTCAACGGCGCGATTGCGCTCGTGTGGCGCGGCCACTGCACGTTCGCCTCGAAGGCGATCCGAGCCGCTCGTGCCGGGGCGAGCGGGCTCGTCGTCGTCGACAACAGGCCCGGGTCCCCGAACGCAATCCCGATCACCCTCCCGATTCCCGCGGGCATGATTTCCGACCTCGACGGCGCGCGGCTCCACGCCTATCTCGCCACGACGCGGGGCACGACCGACGTCACGATCGGCAACGTCATCCAGAGAGTGGACAACGGCCGAAGCGGGGTCGTCACGAGCTTTTCGTCCGCGGGCCCGACCGCATTCGGGCATCTGCTGAAGCCGGACGTCTCCGCACCCGGCGGGTCGATCCTGTCCTCCACCCTGCCGGAGTTCAGCGGCGGGCCGCCTTTCGCGGTCTTCGACGGGACGAGCATGTCGAGCCCGCACGTGGCCGGCTCGGCGGCGCTCCTGCTCCAGCTTCACCCGACCTGGACGACGAAGGAGGTCAAGTCCGCGCTCGTCTCGACTGCGGCGCCGGCCTGGGACGACACGGCCCGCACCCATGAGGCGCCGGTCACGCTGGGCGGGTCAGGCCTCGTCGACCTCCCGCGAGCGGCGGCCCCGCTCGTCTTCACCGAGCCGTCGTCGCTCTCCTTCCAGGAGCTCGACGTCAACCGCGGGAGCGACAGCAGGGCCATGCTCGTCCGTGTCACCGACGCCGGCGGGGGATCCGGCACCTGGGACGCGCAGGTCGTGCCACAGGCCGCGACCTCAGGAGCGAGCCTCGACAGCGCGCCGGCGCTCGTGGTGGCGCCCGGCGGCGAGGGCGACCTCGCGGTCGTCGCGCGCGCCGCGTCGTCGGCGGCGCCAGGCGAGAACTACGGCTTCATCCTCCTCCGGCGGGGCGACGTCGTCCGCAAGATCCCCTACGAGTTCTACGTCGGGAGGCCTCAACTCGAGCTGATGCAGCCGCGGCAGTTGCGGAAATTCCAGCTCGGGGACACGGTCAACGGGCCGAGCCGGGTGAGCGAGTACTGCTGCCCGTCGGCACCGTTCGGGCCCTCGCCCGACTATGTCGGGCCCGCGATGAAGGAGGCCGGCGGCGAGACGCTGTACGTGACGAGCATCGACCAGCCCGTCGCGAACCTCGGTGTCGCGGTCGAGTCGGCTACGGCCGGATCGGTGATCGACCCCTGGTTCCTCGGCTCGCCCGACGAGCACGACGTGCAGGGCTACGCGGGAACGCCCGTGAATGTCAACGAGCTGATGTTCGACTTCCGGGTCGACCTCGGCACGGCCGGCGCGTCGTTCCCGAAGGTGCAGAGGTTCTACGTCGCAGTCGACTCCGGAGCGGACCCCTTCACGCACAGATCGCTGCCCGGCCGATATGTCCTGCGCTCGTGGGTGAACGACCTCACGCCCCCGGGTGTGCGGTTGTTGACGAGGCGGGTCGCGAGCGGCAGGCCGACGCTCGTTGCGCGCGTCGCCGACGCGGGCGCAGGCGTCGACCCGCTCTCGCTCGTGATCTCCTATCGCCGGATTCTGGTCGGCGCGGCGCTGTACGACCCGGCCTCGGGCGTGGCGATCTTCCCCCTCCCCGCCCGCGCGAGGACCATCCCCGCCGGACGGACCCGGGCGCTCGTCTCCGCCTCGGACTTCCAGGAGGCGAAGAACGTCAACTCGGTCGGATCGGACCTCATGCCCAACACCGCCTTCAAACGTGTCTCGATCATGGGTGTCCGCGGCCCGGCGCTGACCTGGGTCGCGCCGCCGGCGAACGAGTGCGTTGCCGGCAAGACCACCGGTCTTCTCGTGGTCGCGAGCTCGACGAGACCCGTCCGCTCGGTCCGGTTCCTCGTCGACGGGAAGCAGGTCGCGGTCGACCACAAGGGAGTTGCCGACGTCTTCTCCGCCACGTGGCGCACCGGCGCGGCCGCGAAGGGGAAGCACGTGCTCCAGGCGGTCGTGACCGACGCGAGCGGCCGCACGCTCGCCGCCAACCGAAGCGCAAGGGTCTGCCGGTAGACCGCGTCGCCGTCGTCACGGGCGCCTCGAGCGGGATCGGCGAGGCGATCGCGCGCGCGCTCGCGGCCCGCGGCTGGCATGTCGTCCTCCTAGCGCGCCGCGAGGATCGCCTGAGGGCCCTCGCCGAGGAGCTCGTCGCGGAGTACGAGGTATGCGACGTGGGCCGGCGTGAGGACGTCGAGCGCGCGGCGGCGGCGATCCTCGCCCGCCACCCTCTCGTCCATCTGCTGGTCAACAATGCCGGAATCCCTGGCCGCGCCGGCTTCGTGCGCATCGAGCCCGACCGGCTCGAGGAGATCTTGCGGGTGAACTACCTCGGCGGGTTCTGGTGCCTGCGCGCCTTCCTCCCGGGCCTGACCGCCGCGGGACGGGCGGATGTCGTGAACATGGTCTCGGTCGCGGGCACGGTCGCGTTCGCGCCGTCTGGGCCCTACTCAGCGTCCAAACACGCCCAGCTCGCGTTCTCGCGGGCGACGGCGGCGGAGCTCCGTTCCAGAGGTATCCGCGTCCACACCCTCAATCCGGGCTTCGTGGAGACGGAGGGGTTCCCGCAGGCGGCGACGCTGCGAAGCGCGGTGCTGCGGAGACTCGTCGTCGGGCCGGATCATGTGGCACGGGCAGTGTTGCGTGCGGTCGACCGCGACCGGCGAGAGGTGTTCGTGCCGCACTGGTACCGGCTCGTCGCGGTCGCGGCTGCGCTCGTGCCAGGTGTCGTGGCGCGGCTGTCGTCGCGTTCCGCGTACCGGCCGGAACGGACCTAGGCGAAACATCGGGGTCAGACCCTGAATTTCCGGACGCGGCCGAGAGGACTACGGCGCGGGCTTGACCAGCAGATACCTGGCGCTCTCCGCCATATAGGCGTCCGGGCCGCCCGGCGAGAGCCGCACTGCGAGCTCACGCGCTTCTCCCTCGCAGCCAGCCAGATCGAGGTAGTAGCCGAGCTCCCGGCGATGGGCGTGCATGCTCTCGCGCTGCAGCACGAGCCCGTTCGCCTCGAACAGCTGCCGCAGGTCGATGTCGGGAAGCGTCCGGGTGTGGGAAGGGTCACGGGCCTGCTCGAACCGATTGAGCTCGAGGGCGGCCAGGGGATCCACGGGCGCGATCTGGTCGTCCACGAAGACCTTGCCTCCCGGCCGCGTCACCCGCACGAGCTCGGCCACGGCACGCTCCGGGCGGGCAATGTGGTGAAGGGTCCGGCGCGAGCAGGCGAGGTCGAACGAGCTGTCCTCGAACGGAAGGCTCGTCGCGTCCCCCTCGACGAAGGTGACGTTCGCAGGAGCGAGCGCCCGCGCCCGCTCGAGCAGCTCGGGGACGATGTCCACGCCCACGACCTCCCGGACGAGGGGCGCAAGCGCGAGCGCGAGCGTCCCGGCGCCGGTGCCGCTGTCGAGTGCGCGCTCTTCCCCACTCGGAACCAGGAACGACCGAAGCTCGTCGCGGACGAGCTCGACCTGCCGTTCGGCATGGTCGGCGACGCGCTCCGCCGTCCGACCGAAGCGCGCACGGACTTCCCCGAGGTTGGGCTCAGCCAACGACGCGCCGCCTCGCACGCAGCGGGCCGGACTCGATCCCGCAGACGAGCTCGTAGGTGATCGTCTCGAGGAGACGCGCGTGCTCCTCGGCGAGGACGCCGTCTCCGACGAGGGTCACCGGCGTTCCCACGGGTAGCTCGCGATCCAGCTCGACCGCGAACGAGTCCATCGAGATCGTGCCGACAACGCGCCGGCGCTCCCCGCCCACGACCACCTGAGCCCCGGTGAGCCCGCGTCGAAACCCGTCGGCGTACCCGACCGGCACGAGGCCGATCCACGTCGGCTTCTCGGCCACGAAGCGCCGGCCGTAGCCTGTGCTCTCCCCCGCTTCGAGGCGCTTCACCTGGCCGAGCGCGCTCCGCCACGAGAGGACAGGCTCCAGCCCGTCCGCCGCCGGATCGGTGCCGAAGGGGGAGAGCCCGTAGAGCGCGATTCCGCAGCGCGCAGCGTCAAATCGCGCCTCGGGCAGGCGGAAGGCCGCGGCGCTGTTCGCCGCGTGACGCTCGAGCTGGGGATACGCCGCTGTCGCCTCGGCGAAGCGCGCAACCTGGACACGCGCGAACGGGAGATCCGTGTCGGCGGTGGCGAGGTGCGTCATCAGCCCGACGACGTTGGCAGGCGGGGCCGGAAGCTCGGCCAGCCCGTACCTCCCCATCCCAGTGTCGAGCTTGAGGTGGACCGGCACCCCGGCCGGAATCTCGCCGGCGCCGGCCACGAGCTCGAGGCTGCCGTCGCGTGCGTCATGTACTGCCGCGGCCGAGCCCGAAGGACCCATGACGACGATCCGCGCGGACGGGTACTTCGAGCGGAGAACGAGACCTTCGGGAACGGTCGTCACACAGAGAGCCGCCGCTCCGCCCTCGAGGGCCGCGCCGGCAACATCGACGGCGCCGTGACCGTAGGCATCCGCCTTCACGACGGCCCAGAGCCCGGCACCGTCGAGCGTCTTCAGGAGGGTCGCGACGTTGCGGCGCAGCGCGGCGAGGTCGATCTGGATCTCTGAGCGCGCGGTCATCCGAGCGCCTGTGGCAGGGCATCGACCACATCCGAGGCCACGAGCCCGACCTGCTGGGATGCCAGCCGCGCTGCACGCCCGTGGGCGATTGCGCCGGCGGCGGCGGCCAGCCGTGCATCGATCCCCTTCGCCAGAAACGCGGCAATGACGCCCGTCAGGACGTCCCCGGTGCCCGCCGTCGCGAGCGCCGGTGTCCCGCTCGCGCAGACGAGCATTTCCTCACCCGGCGCTCCGACGAGCGTGTCAGGACCCTTGAGCAAGACGACGCAGCGATAGCGCTCGACCGCCCGCGCGAGGGCGGCCAGCCGATGGGCGCCGACCCATGAGGAGTCCTCGCCGAGCAGACGCGCGAGCTCTCCTGCATGGGGAGTCAGGACGCGCGGAGCAGGCCACTCGCCGGGCTCGAGGCCGAAGAGCGCGCCCGCGTCGACGACTGCCGGAAGCTCACGTTCGGCCAGCACGCGCCGGACGAGCTTGCGCTCTTCGTCGCCGCGTCCGAGACCGGGGCCCACGGCGAGCGCCGAAGCGCGGCCGGCGAGCTCGTCCACCCTGTCGAGCGGTGCTTTCACCGCCTCGAGCAGGCGCGCCTCCACGACCGGCAGCGAGGCGTCCGGCACCGCGACGGCGACATAGCCCGCGTCCGCGCGAAACGCCGCCTCGGCTGCGAGGCAGACGGCCCCGGTGAGGCCGGGCGACCCCCCCACCACGAGGACCGATCCGGCGGTGTACTTCGTGTCGCCCTCGCTCCTGCGAGGCACCAGGCTCAGGATGTCCTCCGTCACCAGGCGATGCGACGTGGGGCCGGGCTCGAGGCCGATGTCGGCGACCTCCACCTCGCCGGCCCGGAAACGGCCGGGCGCGACCGCGAGCCCCACCTTTCGACCGTGCATCGTCACGGTGACATCGGCCTCCACCGCGATCCCGGCGACCTCGCCTGTCGAAGCATCCACGCCGGACGGGAGGTCGACCGCGACGACGGGAACGGAGCCGCCGTTGATGCGCTCGATGAGTGCGGCGGCGTCCGTGCGGGGCTTGCCGCGAAACCCGGTGCCGAAGAGCGCGTCGATCACGACGTCGGCGCCGGCATCGAGCTCCTCGGCCGTCTCGCGGCCGGCCTCGCCGAGGATGCGCAGCGCGATTCGACCGTCCCCGCCGTTCGCGCCGTTGCCGCAAACCGCGGCAATGCGCCGCGCGTCGGGGAAGCGGCGCAGCACGGCGTCCGCGACCGCTCGCCCCGCAGACTCCATCATCGCCTCGACATCGTGCCCCTCCTCGGCGGCGCGCATCTCCTCGGCCGTGTAGAGCGGCTCGAACATCAGAGCATTGCGTCAGCGCCCGTCGACGACGGCTACCGCGGTGGCGAGCTCGCGCGAGTGCGTCATCGACAGGTCGATGTGCGCGGCACCCACCCGTTCGGCCCACGCCGCCGACCGCCCGCTCAATCGCACCGACGGCTTCGGACGCCCGGCGATCTCGATCTCACGCCACGCGAACGCGCGCGCGACGCCGAATCCGAGCGCCTTGCCGACCGCCTCTTTGCCGGCGAAGCGGCCAGCATAGCTCTGAGCCGGGTTCGAGCGCGAGTCGCAGTAGGCCCGCTCCGCTTCGGTGAAGCAGCGCTGGCGAAAGCGCGGATACCGCTCGAGCGCGCGGCGGATCCGGTCGATCTCGATCAGGTCGACCCCGACCGAGGTCACAGGTGATCCTCCAACCACTCGGGGAGCTGCGCGATCGAGGAGATGATTCCGTCGGGGCGGATCCTGCCGGCCTCCACGGCGTCGGGCCGGAACTTGCCGGTGCGGACGAGGATCGTGCGCATCCCGTGAGCCTGTGCGCCGACAATGTCGGAGTCGATGTCGTCGCCGACCATCCAGGTCATCGCGGCATCTGCGTCGAGAGCGCTCAGTGCGGCCTCGAAATACGCCGTCGAAGGCTTGCCGAGCACGGTGGCCTCCACGTTGGCCGCGTACTCGAGCCCGGCGACGAACGCGCCGGCGTCGAGTAGAGGGCCGTGCTTCGTCTGCCACCAGCGGTTCTTGTGCAGGCAGTAGAGCTCGGCCCCAGCCTCGAGCTCGTGGAACGCGCGCGCGAGGTTCATGTAGCTGAAGACGAGATTCGACTCCGGCGTCTCGTCGGCGCCGCCGACCAGGACGGCCTCCGCGTCCTCCCCGACGAGTTCGATCCCCTCGAGCTCGCCGACGATGGCGTGCATGGTCAGCGCGAGCACCCGCCGCCCGGCGAGGGCCCTGGCAGCGGCGCGGGGCGTCGTCTGCAGCTCCTCGTCCGCGACCTCGATTCCCATCGAGCGCAGGCCTTCCGCCAGTGTCGCCCGGGCCTGCGTCGTGTTGTTGGTGACGAAACGCAGCCGATGCCCCGCCTTGCGTAGTCCACGGACAGCCTCGGCGCCCCCCGCGATCGGCTCACCCGAAACGTGGAAGACGCCGTCGATGTCGAGCAGAATCGCAGCCATGGACGGCGAGTCTATTCGCGTGACCCGGTCCGTCGTTCTTCCGCTCGCCGAGATCGAGCTGCGCTTCTCGCGCTCGAGCGGCCCCGGCGGCCAGCACGCGCAGAAGTCGGAGACCCGGGTGGAGGCTGTCTTCGACGTCGAGGCGTCGTCGTCCCTGACCGCGAGCCAGAAGCGCCGCGTCGTCGCGAAGTCGGGCCGGGTCTTACGAGCGGTGGCGCAGGACGAGCGCAGCCAGATCCGGAACCGAGAGCTCGCCGTAGAGCGAATCGTCGAGCAACTGCGCCTGGCCCTCAGGGTCGAGCGGAAGCGCGTGCCGACGAAGCCGTCGACCGCGTCGAGAGAGCGCCGGCTCGACGAGAAGCGGCGACGCGGGCGGACGAAGCGCCTACGTCGCGGCCCCGGCGACGAGTGACCCTTCAGGTAATGCCGCCCAGCTTCTGGGTCGCTACCCGCCGTCCGATGCCCCGCGTACGTTTCCGCCTCGATGGAGCACGACGCCCTGCGCCGCGGCTTCGCCGAGTTCGTCGGGACGTTCACCCTCGTCTTCGCCGGCGCGGGCTCGATCCTGACAGTGGCGAAGATCTTCGCGCCCGCCATCACGAGCCCTCAGACCCAGGACATCTACAGCGGCCTCACACTCGTCGGCGTCGCCCTCGCCCACGGGCTCGCGATCGCCGTGATGGTCTCGGCTGTCGGGCACATCTCAGGAGGCCACTTCAACCCGGCTGTGACGCTCGGGTTCGTCGTCACCCGCCGCATCTCCCTGGACCTCGCGGCCGTGTACTGGAGCATGCAGCTCCTCGGCGCCACCGCCGCGGCCGGCCTGCTCCGTTGGCTCTACGACGACAAGCCGCGCCAACTCGCCAAGCTGGGCGCACCCGCGCTCGGCAGCGGCGTAACCCACTGGCAGGGGCTCGTGGTCGAGATCGTCCTGACGTTCTTCCTCGTCTGGGTCGTCTTCGCGACCGCGGCCGATCCCGGCGGCACGTTCAAGTCCATCGCCGGCCTGGCGATCGGGCTCACGATCACCCTCGGCGTCCTGATGGGCGGCCCGCTCACGGGAGCCGCGCTCAACCCTGCTCGGGCATTCGGCCCGCAGCTCGTCGGCCGTGTGTGGGCGGACGGCTGGGTCTGGTACGTCGGGCCCTTCGTCGGCGGCGCGCTTGCCGCCCTTGCATACGAATGGCTCTACCTCAGACGGCGGCCGGTCGTGCCGGTGGGGCCGCCGGAGACAGGCGTGATCGAGCCGCGCCCGGGCGACTCCGCAGTCTCCTAGCGCCGGCTCCTGCTACAACGCGGCGGTGCCGAAGCCGCTGGCGGTCGTCCCCGATCTCGAGGCCGAGCTCGACGTCCTCTACGCGCTCGCGCCGCCCGACTTCGTCGACGCCCGGGACGACCTCGCGCGGCGCCTGAAGCAAGCCGGCCAGTCGGACGCGGCCGTCCAGGTGAAGGGACTGCGGAAACCGACAGTTCCGGTTTGGGCCGTCAACCAGCTCGCCCGCGCGCGGCCGCGCGAGATTCGGACCCTGCTCGAGGCCGGTGCGCGGCTTCGCACTGCGCAGGAGCGCGCGCTGGCCGGAGGCACCGACGAGCTCCGTGCCGCCACGGCAGAAGAGCGGGCGGCTCTCGCCGTCCTCACGCGCCACGCCGACGCGCTCCTCTCGGCCGAAGGGCGCGGGACGAGCGCCGCCGCTCTCGAACGCGTGGCCTCCACTCTCCGCGCAGCTGCGAGGGATCCGGCAGGCCGCGATCTCCTGGAGGCCGGCAGGCTCACCGAGGAGCTGACCCCGAGCGGCTTCGGGGCGCTGGCCGGCATGAAGATCCCGGCCACTTCGGCGCGGCGCCCGGCCGCGAAGAAGGCCGAGCCCGGGCCAACGGCCGCGCAACGCCGGGCGAAACTCCGGAAGCTGCGCGAAAAGGCCCGAAAGCTCGACGCCGAGGCCAAGAAGGCCGAACGAGCCGCGCGCTCAGCGGAGGCAGCGGCCGCAAAGGCCCGTCGCACCGCGGAGACCGCAGTGGCTGCCGCGGAGGCTGCCCGCGCCGCGGTCGAGGAAGCGGAAGGCCCTACTCGACCGTGACGGTCTTCGCCAAGTTGCGCGGCTGATCGACGTTGAGGCCGCGGAGCCGCGCGATCCTGTAGGCGAGCAGCTGGAGCGGGAGCACGGCGAGGATCGCCTGCAGGAACGCCGGTGTCCGCGGGACATAGATCACGTCGTCGGCGTGATGCTGGATGTCCTCGTTGCCGTCGGTCGCGATCGCGATCACCTGCGCTCCTCGTGCGCGAACCTCCTGGATGTTCGACACGACCTTCTCGTAGATCACCTTCTGGTCCGTGGCGACGCACACGACCGGCGTCTCCGAGTCGAGCAGCGCGATCGGCCCGTGCTTCATCTCGCCCGCCGAGTAAGCCTCGGTCGGGATGTACGAGATCTCCTTCAGCTTCAGCGCGCCCTCGAGCGCGATCGGGAGCCCGATGTGACGGCCGAGGTAGAGGAAGAACGGCTTCTGGCAGTGGCGCTCGGCGATCTCCTCGATCGGATGGTCGCCGTCGAGGAACTGCTCCATCTTCGCGGGCAGGTCGTAGAGCTCCTCGAGGATGAACTCGATCTCGTCTTCCGGAAGCGAGCGGCGCACCTGCGCGAGCTTGAGCGCGATCAGGGACAGGAGCGCGACCTGGGCGGTGAACGTCTTCGTCGCCGCGACGCCGATCTCGAGCCCGGCGCGCGTGTACAGAACCGAGTCCACCTCGCGCGTGATCTGGGTCCCCATCAGGTTGGTGATCGCGAGCGTGCGAGCGCCTTGCCGGCGCGCGAGCTGCATCGCGGCGATCGTGTCGGCGGTCTCGCCCGATTGCGAGATGCCGATCACGAGCGTGTCCTTGGAGAGAACCGGGTTGCGATAGCGCCACTCGCTCGCGATGTCCGGCTCGACAGGGATGCGCGCCCACTCCTCGATGATGTAACGGCCCACGACACCGGCGTGATAGGCGGTGCCGCAGGCGACGATCACGATCCGCCGCAGGTTCTGGATCTCGAGCTCGGTCAGGCCGATCCCGTCCAGCACGAGCTTGCCGCGCCGCGCGCGGTCGCCGATCGTCTCGCTGACCGCCTCAGGCTGCTCGTAGATCTCCTTCAGCATGAAGGTCTCGTAGCCGCCCTTTTCGGCGCTCTCGTCGTCCCAGTCGACGGGCTCGATGTCCTTGTGCTCGACCTCGCCGTCCTCCGCGAAGAAACGCGCACCGTCCGGTGTGATCGCAACGACTTCGCCGTCCTCGATCAGCTGCACCTGTCGCGTCTCGCGCAGGAACGCTGCGATGGATGACGCGAGGAACATCTCGCCGTCGCCGACGCCGACGACGAGCGGGCACTGACGCCGGACACCGACC
>DATDDZ010000166.1:0-6421 GCA_036523555.1 Gaiellaceae bacterium | reverse complement strand
CGTGGTCGTTGTGGGCAAGGACGTCCCGTGGGCGGTGCTGACGGCGGCGACGCTCGAGCGCGCCGCCCATCTGCAGGCGCTCGCCTCGACGCTCGGCGAGCTGCGCCCGATCGGCGAGGAGCTCGCGCTGCAGCTGCTCCCGGTCAAGTACCGGGACGAGTTCGTCGAGGAGTACTGGGCCGCCTGGCAGCGCCAGGTGATTCGCGACGGCGGAGGGCTCGGTGGAGATCGCGCTTAGCGTCAACGGGCGCGAGGTCGTCCACGACGTCGCTCCGCAGGAGCTGCTCCTCGACTTCCTCCGAGACTCGCTCGGGCTCACAGGAGCGAAGCGCTCGTGCGACGTCCAGGTCTGCGGGGCGTGCACCGTCCTCGTCGACGGTCTCCCGGTCAGCTCGTGCTGCTACCTCGCCGCGGACGCCGCCGGCTCCGAGGTGACGACGATCGAAGGGCTCGCGGAGCGACCCGAGTTCGAGCGACTCGACGAGGCTTTCACCCGCCACGCCGCGCTGCAGTGCGGCTTCTGTACGCCGGGAATGCTGCTCACCGTCAGTTCCCTGCTGGAGAGCGGCGAGCTCGAGAACGAGGAGCAGATCAAGCGGAACCTCTCCGGCAACCTCTGTCGCTGCACCGGCTACCACGCGATCCTCGAGGCCGTCGCCGACCTCGCAGGAGCCGGATGACCACGATCGAGCACGAGCCGCAGACGCGGACCCAGATCGGCCGGTCGCAGCCGCGTCGCGATGCGCACGAGAAGCTGCGCGGCCGGGCGCAGTTCGTCGGCGACATCCTGGTGCCACGCATGCTGCACGGAAAAGTGCTGCGGAGCCCGATCGCGCACGGCCGCATAGTCTCGATCGACACCTCTGCGGCCGAGAAGATCCCCGGCGTCGTCTGCGTCCTCACCGGCGCAGACCTCCACGACATCGACCCGTACTACGGGCACGCCATCAAGGACCGTCCGATCCTCGCCATCGACAAGGTGCGCTTTCACGGCGAGCAGGTCGCGGCCGTGGCGGCCGAGACCGCGGCCGCGGCGACGGTGGCGGTCGAGGCGATCAGCATCGAGTACGACGACCTGCCGGTCGTCACCGGGGTCGAGGACGCCGTCGCCGACGGTGCGCCGCTCGTCACCGACCGTCCCACGAAGCCCGGCCTCTTCCACGGGCTCGGCGAGCTCCCGCCCCGCGACGGCAACGTCTGCTACCGCTACACGCTCGACCGCGGCGAGCCGGAGGCGGTCTTCGCGCACGCGGACATCGTCGTCGAGGGGGAGTACGAGTTCCCGTCCGTCTACCAGTACGCGATGGAGACGCACACCGTGATCGCTCAGGTCGAGGGCGACGAGATCACGCTCTGGGCCACCTGCCAGCACCCGTTCCTCGTGCGTGCCGAGATCGCCGACCTCTTCGGCGTGCCGACTGCGAACGTGCGCATCCACGTGCCGTATCTCGGCGGGGGCTTCGGCTCGAAGTCCTACACGAAGATGGAGCCGCTGACGGTCGCGCTCGCACGCAAAGCCGGGCGGCCGGTGCGGATCCAGAATCGCGTCGGCGAGTCGATGGTGACGACCAGACGGCACAACATGACGTGCCGGATGAGGACCGCCGCGACGGCGGACGGGCGCCTGCTCGCACGCGACGTCGAGTGCCTCTTCGACACCGGCGCATACGCCGACAACGGGCCCCGCGTGGTCGCGACGGCCGGCGACGCGGCACCCGGTCCCTACCGGTGGGCCGCCTACCGGGTCGACGCGTCGTGCGTCTACACGAACCTCGCCCCGGCGGGTTCCTACCGCGCCTTCGGCGCGACGCACCTCCAGTGGATCGGCGAGTCGCAGGTCGACGAGGTCGCGCGCCGCGCCGGGCTGGACCCACTCGAGGTTCGCCGCGCGAACCTACTCACGCCAGGCGAGGAGGTACGCGCGGGCGGAAAGCCCCTCGACGCCGATCTGATCGGCGACGTCGAGAAGGTCGCCGCCGCGATCGGGTGGGGCGAAGAGAGGCGACCGCACGTCGGCCGTGGCGTCTCCGTCGGACTGCTCGCCGCCGGTGCGCACCCGGTCTCGAGCGCGGTGTGCCGCCTCGAGGCCGACGGCCGCGTCGTGGTGCTCGTCGCCACGACGGAGATGGGCCAGGGCCCGCGCACGGCGTTCGCGCAGATCGCGGCCGAGGAGATCGGCGTCGACCCGGAGCGGGTTACCGTCCAGGGTGCCGACACCCGCTTCACGCCGTACGACCGCTCGACCGGCGCCAGCCGCTCCACGACGATCGCCGGCCTCGCCGTCCAGCGCGCGGCCGCGGACATTCGCGCGCAGCTCGACCGGATCGCCGAGGCATCCGACATCGAGCCGGGCGACCACCTCGCTTTGATGCGCAAGCATTTCGGTTTCGCCGGCGGCGAGCTGATCGGACGCGGCGAGGTTTCTCCGGTCGGTACCGGCTCGTACGCCGAGGGCCCGGTCTTCTGGGAGGTGTGCGTCGGCGCCGCCGAGGTGGCCGTCGACCCCGACACGGGCTTCATCGAGGTGCGGCGGACGGCCACCGCCGCAGACGTCGGCCGGGCGATCAACCCGCAGCTCGTCACACGCCAGGACGAGGGGGCGACGCTACAAGGGCTGGGCAACGCGCTGTTCGAGGAGATGGTCTACGAGGACGGATTGCTCCTCAACGAGACGCTGCTCGACTACCGGGTCCCGAGCTTCGAGGACCTGCCGGAAGAGATGACCTGCGTGATCGTCGAGAACGAGGACGGCCCCGGCCCGTACGGAGCCAAAGGCTGCGGTGAGGGCGCGCTCGCGGCCGTACCCGCGGCCGTCGTGAACGCGCTCGCCGACGCGGGCGTGCCGATGAGGGAGCTCCCGCTGACACCGGAACGCGTGTGGCGGCGCATCCAAGACCTGAAGGAGGAGGGCAAGTGGCAGCAGTGAGACGTGCAGCGGTGATCGGGACGGGGACGATGGGCCCCGGCATGGGCGCCGTGCTCGCCCGCGCCGGGATCGAGACCGCGCTCTACGACGTCAGCACCGAGGCGCTCGAGCGTGCACGCGCTGCGACCGAGCTCGCCTCCGGCGTCCTGGAGCGGCTCGACGCGGCGAAGGAGGACGGCGGCGGCCTCCGCTTCGAAACGGATCTCGCTGCGGCGCTCGACGGCGCCGACCTCGTGCTCGAGGCCGTGCCGGAGAAGCTCGAGCTCAAGCACGAGGTCTTCCCGAAGTTCGAGGACGTGGTCGCCGAGGAGGCGATCCTCGCGTCGAACACCTCCGGGATCCCGATCACGAAGATCGCGACCGTCTGCCGGCACCCGGAGCGTGTCGTCGGGATGCACTGGTCGAACCCGCCGCACCTGATCCCGATGATCGAGGTGATCCCCGGAGAGCAGACGTCGCAGGAGACGGTCGACGCGGCGTCGGAGCTGGTCCGTCGCGTGGGCTACCACCCCGTCGTCGAGAAAGAGGTCGCCGGGTTCGTGGAGAACCGGATCCTCTACGCGATCCTGCGCGAGTGCCTCGACCTGGTCGACCGGGGCATCATCGATCCCGAGGGGCTCGACCTCAACGTGCGCTGGGGGATCGGCTACAAGCTTGCAGTCATCGGCCCGATGGAGCTGCTGGACATGGCCGGCCTCGACATCTACCAGGCGGTCGGCTCCTACCTGAATCAGGACCTCTCGACCTCCGGCGAGGTCTCGGCGACGATCCGCGACCTGATCGAGAAGGGCCGGCTCGGCATGAAGTCGGGAGGCGGCATCTACGACTACACGCCGGAGCAGATAGACGAGCTGCGGGCGGCGCGCGCCGGAAAGCTCGTCGCCGTACGCAAGGCACTGGAGGCGTAGGCCGTGAGAGTCTGGCTTCTCGACAGCGGCTCGATCGTCATCGAGCACACACAGTTGATGTGGAACCTGCCGGGACCGCAGGTGCGGATCCCGGTCTACAGCGTCCTGATCGAGAGTGACGGCGGCCTGTTCCTCTTCGACACCGGCATCGATCTCGACCACATGAACCGCGTCCTGCCGTTCGAGCTGCCCGAGCAGACCGAGGCGCAGACCATCCCGGCACAGCTCGCCGCGTGCGGCTTCGGTCTCGGCGACGTGACGACGCTCGTCAATTCGCATCTGCACATCGACCACGTCGGCGGCAACCAGCTCTTCAAGGGCACCGGAGTCCGGAACGTCATGCACGAGCGGGAGCTTGCGCAAGCCCGAAACCACGAGCCGTTCGAGTTCTTCGGCTACTCCGACCACTCCTGGGACTACGAAGGCGCGAACATCGAGACTGTGTCGGGCGACTATCAGCTCGCGAAGGGCCTCCGGCTGTACGAGACGCCGGGCCACACGGTCGGTCACTACTCACTCCTCGTCGACGGCTCGGCGCCGATGCTGTTCGCGTCCGACGTCGCGTACACAGTGGACGCGCTCGAGAAGGGAATCCAGGCCGGGTTTCACAACGATCCGGTGGCCGGCGTCCGCTCGATCGCGCGCGTGAAGGAGCTCGCCGAGGAGCAAGGCGCCGAGATCTTCTTCTCGCACGACATGGACGCGTGGCGCGGCTACAAGCATGCGCCTGACTTCTACGAGCTCTAGGGAGGTCTGATGGGCAAGCTCGACAACCGGGTCGCGGTCGTCACCGGGGCCGCACAGGGAATCGGCAAGGCGGTCGCGGACAAGCTCGAGGCAGAGGGCGCGACCGTCGTCGGGGCCGACGTACAGAGCGGCACGGCAATGCAGGTCGACGTCTCGAAGGAAGAGGACGTGAAGCGAATGGTCGACGACACGGTCGCGGAGCACGGACGCCTGGATGTGCTCGTGAATGTCGCGGCGATCGTCCCTTTCACCCCCTGGGACGAGGTCGATTTCGCGGAGTGGCGGCGGATCATGTCGGTGAACCTCGACGGCACGTTTCTATCGTGCTACCACGCCCAGAGGCCGATGCGCCAGGCCGGCTACGGCCGAATCGTGAACATCGCCTCGAACGTGATCCTCGCGGGGACGCCGAACCTCGCGCACTACGTCGCGTCGAAGGGCGGCGTGTGGGCGTTCACGCGCGCGCTCGCGCGCGAGCTCGGCCCGCACGGCATCACCGTCAACTCGGTCGCGCCTGGGCTGACCGAGACGGAGGGCGTCCTCGCGAGCAAGCACGCCGAGGCGTTCGACTTCGTCCAGATGCTGCAGGCGATCCCGCGTCGCGCCGTCGCCGCTGACATCGCCCCGGCCGTCGCCTTCCTCGCCTCGGAGGAGGCAGGCTGGATCACCGGTCAGCTCCTCGTCGCCGACGGCGGCCACACGCACAACTGATGTCGCTGCGAGCCGGAGCGATCCTCGCCGTGACCGACGTCGACCGGTCCGTCGCGTTCTACCGCGACAGGATCGGGTTCGAGGTCGAGGCGCTGTACGACGATCCCCCGTATGCCACGTTGACGCTCGCCGGGACGCGGCTGTCGCTGGCCGAGCAGGGTCATCCCGCCGAGGACCGGCCGGGCGTCGCGATGACGGCGCCGGCCGACCCCGGGCGGGCGAACGTGGTGCTGGTGGTCGAGACGGACGACGCGCGCGCGGAGCACCGGCGGCTGGCGGACGAGGGGGTGCGCTTCCTCGCCGAGCCGTACGAGCCGCCGTGGGGCGGCTGCCGCTTCTTCTGCGTCGACCCTGACGGCTACCTCGTCGAGATCGAGCAGCCCGCGTGAAGGCCGTCGTCCTCCGTGCGCCGGGCGACGTCGCGGTCGAAGAGGTCGCCGACCCGAAGATCCTCGAGCCCGGCGACGCGATCGTCGCCGTTCATGCAACCGCGATCTGCGGCGCCGACCTCTTCCCCTTCCACGGGCTCACGCCAGGCTTCGAGGCCGGGACGGTGCTCGGCCACGAGTTCGCCGGCGAGGTCGTCGACGTCGGTTCTGCGGTGCAGCGTGTGCGGCCGGGGCAGCGCGTCGTCAACGCGAGCATGATCTCGGACGGGACGTGTCCCTCTTGTCGCGCCGGGCGCGTCACACAGTGCGAGGGCCGCTCGCTCTTCGGCTACTCAGGCGTCTATCCGCGGCTCGACGGCGGGCAGGCAGAGCTGGTTCGCGTGCCACAGGCCGATCGCGCGCTGCGCGCCCTCCCGGACGACGTGAGCGACGAGGCGGCGGTGTTCCTCGCGGACATCCTGCCCACCGGCTTCGCCGCCGTCACCAGAGGGGACGTGTCGGCCGGCGATACGGTCGTCGTCGTCGGCTGCGGCCCGGTCGGGCTCATGGCGGTGCTCTGTGCCGCAGGCGTCGCCGGAAGGCTCATCGCCGTCGACGGGGTTCCGGCCAGGCGGGAGCTCGCGGAGCGCCTCGGCGCCGAAGCGGCCGCTCCCGAGGAGGCGGCGGCCGTTGTCGCTGCGGCGACCGGCGGGCTCGGCGCAGACGTCGTGATCGAGGCCGCCGGCTCGGCGGGCGGGCTC
>DATDDZ010000165.1:0-7305 GCA_036523555.1 Gaiellaceae bacterium | reverse complement strand
GGCGGCGGCATGCCCCGGCACGGTGCAGACGTAAGCGAGCTTGCCCTCTTTCAGCGTGACGACCAGCTTCCCAGACTTCCCCGGCTGGATGAGCTTGCTCTTCTTGCCGGCGATCTTGAAGTCGTGCGGAAGCTTGCCCTTGTTCACGAGCTTGAAGGTCACGACGCCGTGCGGGACCTTCGCCTTGGACAGCGTGAACTTGAACTCCTTCATCGTCACGGTGACCGTCGTCGCACTGGCGGCGGACGAGCGAGCCCCGACTGGAGCGGCCACGACCAGTGCCGCCAGCGCGACCCCGAGCGCGAGCGTGATGCGTCTCATGAAGCTCCTTCCACAGTTGTCTGTCCTGCCCTGGTTGTCCGCGCGCCATCGTAGCCACGGCCGTTCGGAGCGTGGGCGAGGAGCGGCCGGCTTTCACCGCACCGTTCAGTTGTCGGCGTCGAAGAGCTCGGCCTCGAGGTCGTCCCGCTCGACGGCGTCGCGGCCTTTCTGCTCCCGTCGCTGCTCGAACGTGACGGCGAGCTTGTTGATCCGCGACCCTTCGACCTCGAGGACGTCGAAGCGCATCCCGTCGTGGGAGACGTCGTCGCCGACCTCGGGCTGACGCCCGAGGAGGCCGAAGACGAAGCCCGCGAGAGTGTGGTAGTCCGCGTCGGGCAGGTCGGTGTGGAAACGCTCGTTGAAGTCGTCGATCGGGAAGGTCCCGTCGACGCGAACGGTGTCGTCGTCGACCTGCTCGACCGACTCGTCCGGAAGGTCGAACTCGTCCTCGATGTCGCCGACGATCTCCTCGAGCAGGTCCTCGAGCGTGACGATGCCCTCCATGTCCCCGTACTCGTCGACGACGATGGCCATGTGCTGGTTCGTCCGCCTAAACTCGGCAAGCAGCGCGGCGAGGTCCTTCGTCTCCGGGACGATGTGTGCGGGCCTGATCATGTCCTCGATGGAGACCTCGTGCATGCCGCGGTCGCGCAGCGCCGCGAAGAGATCCCGCACGTGGAGGATGCCGACGACGTTGTCGAGCGTGTCGCGGTACACGGGGTAGCGCGTGTACGGGGAGTCCATCACCGCCTCGAGGCACTCCTCGGGCGGGAGGTCGATCGAGAGCGCGACGACCTCGGGCCGGGGGACCATCACGTCCGAGGCCTCCTTGTCGGCGAAGTCGAAGACCTTGTAGAGCATCTCCTGCTCGCCCTGCTCGATCTCGCCGTGCTGCGTCGATTGCGAGACGAGCATCCGCAGCTCCGCCTCCGAGTGCACCGACTCCTCCGCGCCCGGGGGATCGAGGCCGAGGAGCCGCAGGACGAGCTCGGTGGCACGCTCGAGGACCCAGATCAGCGGCCAGAAGACGACGAAGAACACGCGCACGCCCGGGGCCACCGCCAGGGCAGTCCCCTCGCGGTGCCCGAGCGCGATGCCCTTCGGGACGAGCTCGCCGATGACGACGTGCAGGAAGGTGAGGATCAGATAGGCGAGGGCGACCGCGAGGATCGTCGCGACGTAGTTGTCGAAGGCGTGCGACAGCGCCTGCTCGCCGAGCGCTCCGATCGCCAGAGAAGTGAGCGTCACTGCAAGCTGCATGGCCGAGATGAATCTCGGCGGGTCGCCCGTGATTTTCAGGACGTCGCGCGCACCGCGGTTCCCCTGATGGTGCAGCTCGACGATGCGCGTGCGCCGCGCGGTGACGAGGCCGTATTCGGCCGCGACGAAGAAGCCGTTCAGCAGAATGAGAGCGGCGACCGCGAGGAGCTCGAAGAGGAGCGTCACGCCCCGACCCCGTGGGCGTGGGTACTAGGCGGGATGTCTTCGTCCAACTACGAGCCAGTATAGGTAACGCGCTCGACGTTCCCGCGTTGCCGGGCCATCCCCGTGCGGACGAGTCGCTCGAGGTGGGAGAGCGTCTCGGCTACCGCGAAGCGGCGCTGGGTCGGGCTGAGCTCTCTCCCGAAGAGGGCGAGGGACACGTCGTAGGCGGACTTCGCTCCGTCCGCCAGGGCAGCGGCGGTCTCGTCCAGCCGGTGGGCGTGGTGCCCGATCAACTCGCGCGCGCGCCCGGCCGCGTCGTCGATCGGCTCGCCATGCCCCGGGTAGACGATGCGAGGCGCCAGCTCGATCGTCCGCTCGAGCGAGGCGAGGTAGTCGCCGAGCGGATCGGGCCGGCTGTCCGGGTAGAGGCCGACGGCCGGCGAGATCCGGCGGAGGAGATGGTCGCCGCCGATGAGGACTCCGTCGCGCAGAAAGCCCAGGTGCCCGTCCGCGTGGCCGGGCAGCTCGATCACCTGCCACGACTCGAGCAGGCTTCCCTCGTACAGCAGCTCGGGGTCGATGGCGTAGCGGATGAACGAGGCGAAGGCGTGGCCCTGCGCGATCAGGTCGGCGACGATCGCCTCCGGGACGCCGTGCCGTCTGAACCACTCGGCGATCCGCTCCGGCCAGTCCTTGCTCCCCCAGACGCGCTCGCACTGTGCGTAGTCGAGGCCGCCCTGGTACACGGGAGCCCCGGTCGCGGCCGCGGCGCCCGCCGCTCCTCCGACGTGGTCCGGGTGAAAGTGGGTGATGGCGATCCGCTCGATTCCCGCCGAGCCCCACGGGGCGTCGCCCACGCCGAGCCCCGTGTCGAAGAGGGTCCCGTCGACGAGGTAGCAGTGGACATGCTTCGGCCCGGTCGGGAGCGGAAGCGTCAGGCGGCTGACACCGTCTGCAAGTGATACGAACGCTTGTTCTATCATGTCGATGAAGTCGTGCCGGTCGAGTATCGCGAAGAGCCCTGCAAGTCGGCCCTGAATCCGGTCAAGGGCATGGGCTTCAAGTGGTCCCTGAATCCCTACATGGGCTGCGTCCACCGCTGCACGTTCTGCTATGTCCGGCACTTCGAGCATCGCTCGGACCGGCCGTCGGACGACGACTACGGCACCTCGATCCGCGTCAAGACCAACATCCCGGACGTGCTGCGCCGTGAGCTCGGGCGAGCGTCTTGGGCATACGAGAGCATCGTCGTCGGCGCCGCGACCGATCCGTATCAGCCGGCCGAGGGGCGCTACAAGCTGACGCGCTCGTGCCTCGAGGCACTCCGGGACGCCGCGAACCCGTTCTCGATCATCACCCGCGGCCCGATGATCGTGCGCGACCTCGACGTGCTCGTCGAAGCGGCGCTTCGCGCCGACGTCTCGGTGACTTTCTCGATCCCGACGCTCGACGAGAGCGTCTGGCGGAAGACCGAGCCTTCGACGGCGCATCCTCGCCAACGCCTGAGGGCGCTGGAGGCACTCGTCGCAGCGGGCATCAGGACGAGCGTCGGCATGGCCCCCATCCTCCCCGGGATCTCGGACCGGCCCGACCAGCTGAGAGAGGTCGTCCGCGCCGCACGTGCCGCCGGTGCGACGGGGATCTGGGCGAACCTGCTCTTCCTTCGTCCCGGGACGCGCGAGCACTTCCTCGCGCACCTCGCGGAAGACTGGCCGGAACAGATTCCGCTCTACGAGCGCCTCTATGCCGGCAGGGCCTATCTCGGGGCCGACGTCGCCAAGCCCGTGCGCCAGGAGGTCTCGGCGCTGGCGCGGGAGCACCGGATTCGCGACCGGCGCGAGCGGCGGCTCGCACCCCCTCCGGAGCCCGAGCAGCTTTCGCTGTCTGTATAGGCGCATATCATCCGCCCCGGGTGTCCACCCCGACGGAGATCACGTGCCTCATCGTCGACGACCACGAGGTCGTCCGGGAAGGGCTGCGCCTGTCGCTCTCCCGCGCCCCGCACATCCGTGTCATCGGTGAAGCGTCGGACGGGGCGAGCGCGGTCTCGCTGGCCGAACGACGCCGGCCGAACGTCGTGATCATGGACGTCCGCATGCCCGGTATGGACGGGCTCGAGGCGACGAAGGTGCTGACGGAGAAGGTGCCTGACGCCGCCGTGCTCATCTTCACCGCCTACAGCGAGCGCTCGCTGCTCGGCCGCGGGCTCGAATCGGGCGCGAAGGGCTACATCCTCAAGGAGGCGCCGCATCAGACGCTGCTGCGCGCGATCGAGAAGGTGGCATCCGGAGAGGGCTACGTCGACCCCGCGCTGATGCCCGCGTTCCTGACCGGCAAGGACAAGGACGAGATGCTCACCGGGCGCGAGCGCGAGATCCTGCAGCTGCTCGCGGACGGGATGTCGAACCAGGACGTGGCCTCGAAACTGTTCATCAGCCAGGAGACCGTGAAGAGCCACGTCCGCCACATCCTCGCCAAGCTCGAGGCGGACACTCGCACGCAAGCGGTTGCGATTGCGCTTCGCGAAGCGATCATCGATTAGCCCGGCCGGAGCGACCACGGGCTGCGGGACGACGTGATCGCGCGTCCCAAGCAGGCGCACCTTCCAGGGAGGGGAGCCTGGGCGAGCCTGCTCGTGCTCGCGTTCTGCGCCGCGGCCGTACTCACCGGCGTGTCGATCTCTGCGGGCAGCAACGGCCTGACCTTCGCCGGCCTCGCGTTCGCGATCGCGCTCGTCGTGATCGCGGCCGCCTCGCTGGTCGTCACCGAGCGGCGCCGCCATGAGGCGGCCGAGCGCGAGCTGTCGAGCGAGGCCCGCTTCCTCGAGTCGCTCGTCGAGACGATGGGCTCGATCGCCGGCAGCGACGACGTACTCGAGCGGACCCGCGTGGAGGCAGAGCGGTTGTTCGAGGCCCGCGTGCGTTTGCTCGAGCCCGGCGACAGGCCCCGTCGCGCGCCGGCCGAGAACGCCGTCCTGATCCCGCTGCGGGCACACGAGGACGAGCTCGGCGCGCTCCGCCTGACCCGGAGGCGTCCATTCGAGCGCGAAGACGTCGTGCGCGCCACCGTCCTCGCTGACTTCGCCGCCAGGGCGCACGAGAACGCGCGGCTCCTCGACGAGGCCCGACTGCGCGAGGCCGAGCGCTCGAGGCTCTCGGATCAGCTCCTGACGGCCGAGCAGGACGAACGGCGGCGCCTGGCCAACGAGCTGCACGACGGCGCAGTGCAGTCGCTCTCGGGAGTCGCGCTCCTTCTCGACGCGGGCCTGAACTCGATCGCACAGGGGCGCGACGACGAGGCGCGCGACATCATCAGGCGCGCCCTCGAGCGTCATCGCGCGACGATCGGGCAACTGCGGGACCTGTCCTTCAACCTCGAGCCCGTCGTACTGCGCGACCAGGGCTTCGGCCCCGCCGTTCGCGCGCTCACCGACCAGATCGCGCTCGCGCACGAGGTGCGCGTCGCGCTCGACGTGAAGGCGGCCGACCGGCTCGCCGAGAAGACCCAGGCGGCGCTCTACCAGATCATCCGTGAGGCGCTGAACCAGGCGGTCAGGCGCGGGCCGCCGGGCGAGCTGTCCGTGACGATGACCGAGACCGACGACGGCAGCGTCGAGACGGTGATCGCCGATGACGCTCCGGGCGAGCGCAGGCGAGCGAGCCTCGAGGAGCTCGCCGAGCGCGCGCGCACGCTCAACGGCGAGCTCACCGCATATCAGGGAGACGGAGGCGGCACGACGGTCCGTGTCATCCTCCCGCCTTATGCGAGGTGAGGGCGACGGTAGGATCCCGCCGATGCACTTCGGCGGGACGAAATACCTCCTGTTCGTCTGGAGGCCGAGCGGCTACGAGCTCCACGAGCTGGAGGGAGAGCCGCCCTCGGTCGGGGCAGTCATCGAGGTCAACGAGGAGCGCCTGCAGGTGACGAAGGTCGCGCCCTCTCCGTTGCCGCACGACACACGGCCCTGCGCGTACCTCCAGGCCGCCTAGCGGCCCAGCGCAGACTCGGCGGCAATCCGTCCGAAGACGAGAGCGGCCGCGAGCCCGCTCGCGTACCCGCCGGTCGACACCCCTCCCACGTCCGCGCCCGCCGCGAACAGATCCTCAGCACCGACGACGCGCGCACGCTCGTCGATCCTGATGCCACCGATCGTGTGCGTTATGCCGGGCGACACGCGCACCGCAACGCGGGCATCGGACGGCACCGTGAACGGGAGCTTCGTCGGATCGATCTTCGTCGCCGCGAGGGCGACGATGTCCGCGACGCGCCGATCGCCGGCGCGCTGCTCGAGAGCCTCGTCGTCGAGGACGTACCACGCGCGTGAGCCCGGCTGCCGCGCGGTCGCCTGGACGAGGTCGTTCTCGGACCACGACACCTCGCGATCGAAGAACTCCTCGCCCTGCTCGTTGTACACACGGGCGAAGCGGCCGTAGAGCTGCGCGAGCGGGACGAACTGCTCCGGGCCGAAGTCGGCGTCGGGCATGTTGCGCCCGTAGAACTCCTCCATTCCCTCGGAGAGCTCTCCGCCGCGCTCCAGCGCGAGCCGCAGCCCGTCGCCGCTGCTCCAGGGGTTCGCGCGCAGGCGAAGCGGCCGGTCGGGGTGGATGTGCTCGGCCAGGAGCGCAGCGTCGCCCTGGAAGCCTCCCGTGGCGAGGATCGTCGCCTCGCGGCTGGTCTCCCCCGGGCGAACGTCTCCGGCGGCGCGCGCCAGCGCCTCGGTCAGGCCCTCGGGGTCGAAGCGCTTGCCTGTGGTGCGAGGATTGCCCGTGTCGTGCCGGGCGACCGGGGCGCCGAGCGACTCGAGCCACGCGATCGCCTCGTCGAGCCGCTCCCACACCACGCGCTGGAGCCTCTCGTCGCCCGTCGGGCACTCCGCGCGGAAGTCCTCCCAGTCGCGGAAGCGCCAGACGACGCAGCTGGACAGGAGCATCGACCCACCGGGCCGGTCGCCCTTCTCCAGCACGACGGGCCAGCCGCCGAGCTCGCGGGCGCGCGCGCCGGCCGCGAGCCCGGCCATCCCCGCGCCCGCGATGACTAGGTGAGCGCGAATCCCGGCTTGTGCTCGACGTACTCGATCCGAACGCGCTCCGGGCCCAAGACGAAGACCGCCCGCGTGTTCGCCGCGTCGACGACGTTGTCGACGATGCCCAGCTCTTCCGCTTCCGTGATGTGCTCGTCGACGGAGTCGACGAGCACGGCGAGATGGTTGAGCAGCGGCTTCTCCGGATCCCCGGGCTCACCGGGATGGAACTCGACATATGCACCGCCGACCTCGACGCGCGGATGTCCCTCGGCCGACGGCTCCGCAGCGCGGAAGCCGAGTCGCGCGTACGCGCCCGCGGTCTCCTCCGGCTCCGACGAGTAGACCGCAACGTGGTCGAGGTCATAGTCGACGTCCGTCGGCGCCTCGACCAGTTTCACCCGGACACCCTCGCCGAGCTCGACGTCCTCGCCGCGGCCGTTCGGCAGAGCGGCGCGCGCACGCTCGATATCCGACACACGCAGGGCGACATGCTTGAACGCGCCCTGCTCTCGCGGCGGGTCCGCGGCGAAGAGCGT
>DATDDZ010000164.1:0-8919 GCA_036523555.1 Gaiellaceae bacterium | reverse complement strand
CGACTAGCGGGCGGCTCTGCAAATCGCGGTGAAGGGCCCGAGCTCGAGTGAAGCCCCGCCGACAAGCGCGCCGTCGACCGACGGCCGGCCGAGAAGCTCGGCCGCGTTGTCCGGCTTCACCGAGCCTCCGTAGAGGACGGGGAGGTCGAGGATGGACTTGACGAACGCGTGCGCTTCCTCCGCGATCTCCGGCGTGGCGCTCTTGCCGGTCCCGATCGCCCAGACGGGCTCGTAGGCGATCACGAGGTTGTCGTCGGGCTCGAGCACCGAGACCTGGCGGCGCAGCACCTCTTCGGTTTGACCGGTATCGCGCTCTGCTTCGGTCTCCCCCACGCAGGCGATCACGAACAGTCCCGCTGCAAGCGCGGCCCGGGCGCGACTCGCCACGGTCGCATCGGTCTCGCCGAAGTACTGGCGCCGCTCCGAGTGACCGACGATCGTCCCGTAGACGCCGAGCTCACGGAGCATCCCGGCCGAGATCTCCCCTGTGTAGGCGCCCTCGTCTTCCCAGTGCACGTTCTGGGCCGCGACGGCGATCTCCGTGCCCGCGAGGATCTGCACGCACGCTGCGAGCGAGACGAACGGCGGACAGACCACGACGTCGGCGCCACCGAGATCCTCGTCGCGGAGCCCGAGGCAGAACTCGGTGGCCTCGCGCGGGCCCTTGTACATCTTCCAGTTGCCCGCGATGAGCGACATCACGCGGCTTCGGGGATGACGGCGACGCCGGGGAGCTCCTTGCCCTCCAGCAGCTCGAGCGCCGCGCCGCCTCCGGTCGACAGCCAGGAGACGTCGTCCTCGAGGCCGAGCTCGGCCAGAGCACGGGCGGAGTCCGCGCCGCCCACGACAGAGAACGCGCTCGACCCGGCGACCGCTTCGGCGACCGCCTTCGTGCCCTCGGCGAACGGCGGCCACTCGAACACGCCCATCGGCCCGTTCCAGAAGATCGTCTTCGCCTCGGCGATGCTTGCGGCGAACACCGCGCGCGACTCGGGGCCGATGTCGAGCCCGAGCCAGCCGTCCGGCAGCGCGTCGTACGGCACGACCCTCGTCTCGGCGTCTGCCGCGAACTCGCTCGCCGCGACGACGTCCACCGGCAGCACGACGTCGAACGGCAGGGGATTGTCTGCCCGGATCTCCTCGGCCATCTTGCCGCCGACGAGCACCGTGTCCGCCTTCCCTCCGAGGTTCTTGAGGACGCCGAGCTTGTCGGTCACCTTGGCCCCGCCGGAGATGAGCACGAACGGCCGCTCGACGTCGCCGAGGAGCTTTCCGAGCTCCGCCAGTTCACGCTCGAGCAGCAGGCCCGCGTACGCAGGAAGCAGCTCCGCGACGCCGACGGTCGAGGCGTGCGCACGATGGACCGACCCGAACGCGTCCTCGACGAAGAGGTCGTTTCCGTCGGCGAGCGTCCTCGCGAACCCCGGGTCGTTCTTCGTCTCGCCGGGGTCGAAGCGCGTGTTCTCGAGCACCTTCAGGCGATCGTCTGCGAGCAGTTCCCGCAACCGCGCCTCAACCGGACGAAGGGAGAAGGCCGGGTCGACCTCCTTCGGTCGGCCGAGATGGGAGCAGACCGTCACGGCGCTCGCACCGCGCTCGAGTAGGAGCTTGAGCGTCGGGAGGGACGCGCGGATCCGCGTGTCGTCGGCGACACGGCCGCCCTCGAGCGGGACGTTCAGGTCGGAGCGCACCAGCACGCGCTTGCCCGCGACGTCGGCCTCGCGGACCGAGCGGCGTCGCACTAAGCCGAGACGGCAGCAGGGATGTCTGCAGCGACCTTTGCCACGAGGTCGACGAGCCTGCAGCTGTAGCCCCACTCGTTGTCATACCAGCCGAACACCTTGACCATGTTCCCGTGCGCCATCGTCAGCAGGCTGTCGACGATGCACGAGTACTGAGAGTGGACGATGTCCGTCGAGACGAGCGGGTCGTCGGCATACAGGAGGATCCCTTCGAGCGGCCCTCCTTCCGACGCGGCCCGGTAGGACGCGTTCACGTCGTCGATCGTCGCCTCGCTGCCGAGCCTGACCACCAGGTCGGTGATCGAGCCGGTCGGGACGGGCGCGCGGACGGAGATGCCGTCGACCTTCCCCTTGAGATCCGGCATGACAACGCCGATGGCGCGCGCGGCACCCGTGGACGTCGGGATGAGGTTGATCGCGGCCGCTCGCGCCCGGCGGAGATCCTTGTGCGGCAAGTCGAGGATCTGCTGGTCGTTCGTGTACGCGTGGATGGTCGTCATGAAGCCCTGCTCGATCGTGAACTTGTCGTGCAGGACCTTGGCGAGCGGGGCGACGCAATTCGTGGTGCAGGACGCGTTCGAGATGATGTGGTGCTGCTCGGGGTCGTATGAGTCGTCGTTGACGCCGAGGACCACCGTCAGGTCGGGGTCGGTCGCCGGCGCAGAGATCACGACCTTCTTCGCGCCGGCGTCGATGTGCTTCTGCGCACCGTCGCGCTTGGTGAAGAAACCGGTCGACTCGATCACGAGGTCGACGCCCAGGTCACCCCACGGCAGCGCGCCGGGATCCCGCTCCGACAGGACCTTGAGCTCGGTCTTCCCGGCCTTGATCACGCCGTCGGCTACCTCGACGTCCTCTGGGAGCTGCCCGAGGACGGAGTCGTACTTGAGAAGGTGCCCCATCGTCTTCGCATCGCCGAGGTCGTTGATCGCGACGAGCTCGAAGTCGCCGCCCCGCTCCAGGTGCGCCCGGAAGAAGTTCCTGCCGATGCGGCCGAATCCGTTGATGCCAACCCGTGTCTTGTCCATGGCTCTGAGTCTAAAGGACCCTCGGCGAAGTGCCGCTCCGCACGCGCGAAGCGGGGGCCGCGTCGACTTCGCTTGCGATGTCGACATGGAGGCCGCGCGGATTTGCCGCCCGGCCGTTCCACTGCTCTCCGGAGCGCCACATCATCTGCCCAAAGCGCGGCGGGCCGCTCAGGCGTCGCTCGCGACGCCGCCGCAAAGGCTCGGCGGCTCGGCCGCCGAGCCGACTGAAAGCTCTCCGGGGCGCCGCTTCGCATCGCGAAGCGGCGGGCCGGAGAGGAAGCTCCGAGGACGACCTCCCTCTCCGGTTGAACCACGCTCAGGACCGTGGCGTCGGACGGGGTCTGAATCCGGCGCCGGACGAGCGCGGACCCGCCGCCCGTTGAGTATGGACACTCGCCCGCGCGACTACAACCAGGTGCGAGAGTCAGGTCGTTGCCAGTTCCTGCAACCTGCGCAGGCGCCGGTGCGCAGCCGCCTTGGTCGTCGGTGGGCTGCACTTCGCGGCGAGCTCGCGCAGCGGGAGGGTCGGGTGGCGCTCCCTGAGCTCGGCGATCTCCTGAAGCCGGGCGGGAAGCTTCGCGAGCTCCCCGCGCGTGCGCAGCCGGGTGACCGCCAGGAGCTGATCGTGTGCAGCGCGGCTCGTCCGGACGAGATTGGCGTGGTCGGCGTTCGCGAGACGGTTCGCGCGCGACTTCGTCGCCGCGATCACCGCGCGCTCCTCGAACAGAAGCACGACGTCACTCGCGCCGGCGATGGCGAGGACGTCGGCGATCGACTCCAGGCCCTTGGCGTACGCCACCGCGTGCCGGCCGCGGTCGAGCACTCCGAGACGCGCGCCGTCATCCGCGACGAGCGCAGCCAGGAAGCCTGCTCCCTCGGGCCCCGCGCTCCTGATCTCCAGATGCGGGGAGCGAGGGCCGCTCAGCGATCCGCCGCCGAGCAGAGCCCCGCGCAGGTACGCGGCCCGGCAGCAGGCGCGCACGACGACGCGGCGCGGTGGATGCTCGAGCGGCGTCAGACGCGAGCTCAGGATTCCCGCCTCGTGCAGGACCTGGAGCGCGCGCTCGTCGCCGGCGACATGGAGTTGATAGCGCGTGCCGCCCTCGAACGCGCGGCGCCGGTACGTTCGGATCTCGGAGTCGACGCCGAACGCTCGCAGCAGGCTGAATGCGCGCCGCGCAACCGCGGGATCGGCGACGTCGAGATGAACCGACACCTCACCGCGCCCCCGCAGGTGGACGCTTCCGGCCGAATGGAAGAGCCCCGAGAGCTCGGCGAGACGGTCGCACTGACGCCGCGGCGCGATCGCCGCGAGCTCGTGCCTGAGGTCCTCAGAAAGTGACACCCTCGAGCGCGAGCAGGCGCCGCTTGTAGAGAGGTCCGAGTGAGCCGTACGAGCCGATCCCGTCGGCGCCCACGACTCGATGGCAGGGGACGACGAGCCCGAAGCGGTTGCGGGCGCAGAAGGTTCCGACCGCCCGCTGCGCGCGCGGGTATCCGGCCAGAGCCGCGAGCTCTCCGTAAGACACAACCTCTCCCCATGACACACGCCGAAGCGCGCGCAGGACCGCCAGCTGGAACGGCGTCCAGCCCTCGAGCTCGAGGTCGACGTCCTCGAAGGACTCCTGCCGCCCCGCGAAGTACGACTCGATCCGCCCCACGAGACGCTCCCCGGCAGCCGACGAGCACCGCGCCGGCCGGCGCTCGGAGCCGGTGCCCTTCACCGCCGCCGGCCGGGGTAGCTCGTGCCACAGGAGGCGCGACCGGTCGAGCCACACCTCGCCAGTGCCCCAGCCCTCGATCTCGTAGAGAAGCGGCTGCGGCGCCGTCATGGACACGGTGAGCAAGCCTACAATCGGCCCGAATGTCCGCCGCGCCCGGCCTCTTCCGTCCCCCCTCGCCCGAGAACGAGCCCGTCCTCTCCTATGCACCGGGATCGCCGGAGCGCGAGGAGCTGCGCGTGCGACTCGACCAGATGAAGTCGGAGAAGATCGACGCCCCGCTCGTGATCGGCGGCGAGGAGGTTCGCCCGCGCGAGACCTTCGACTCGGTCATGCCGCACGACAAGAGCCACGTCCTCGCGAAGGTGCACAAGGGCGACGCGCGCCACGTCGACCAGGCGATCAAGGCCGCTGCCGAGGCCTGGGAGGACTGGCACAGGACGCCGTGGCAAGAGCGCGCCGCGGTCTTCCTCCGCGCGGCCGAGCTGCTCTCCGGGCCCTGGCGCGCGACGCTCAACGCCGCCACCATGCTCGGCCAGTCGAAGACCGTGCACCAGGCCGAGATCGACGCCGCCTGCGAGCTGACGGACTTCTTCCGCTTCAACGTCCAGTTCATGCTTCGGATCTACGACGAACAGCCGCGCTCGACCGCCGGGACGTGGAACCGAATGGAGTACCGGCCGCTCGAGGGCTTCGTCTTCGCGGTCACGCCGTTCAACTTCACCGCCATCGGCGGCAACCTTCCCGGCAGTGCCGCGCTGATGGGCAACACGGTGGTCTGGAAGCCGGCGTCCACCGCCGCCTACTCGGCTCACTTCCTGATGAAGCTGTACGAGGCGGCCGGGCTGCCGCCGGGCGTGATCAACCTCGTCTACGGCCCGGGTGCGGAGATCGGCGATGCGGCGCTCGCGAGCCGTGATCTCGCCGGCGTCCACTTCACCGGCTCGACACCGGTCTTCCAGTCGATGTGGAAGACGATCGGCGACAACATCGCCGACTACCGCAACTACCCGCGCATCGTCGGCGAGACGGGCGGGAAGGACTTCATCGTCGCTCACCCCTCTGCAGACGCCGAGGCAGTCGCGACCGCGATCGTCCGCGGCAGCTTCGAGTACCAGGGCCAGAAGTGCTCGGCGGCGTCGCGGATCTACGCGCCTTCGAACCTGTGGCCCGAGATCCGGGAGCGCGTGGTCGAGGAGGTGCGGACGATCCGCATGGGAGACGTGAGCGACTTCCGGAACTTCATGGGCGCCGTCATCGACGCCGGCTCGTTCGCGACCCAGAAGGAGGCGATCGAGGAGGCCAAGGCGAGCGCCAACGTCAACGTCCTCGTCGGCGGCGGCTACGACGACTCCGAGGGGTACTTCGTCGAGCCGACCGTGCTTGAGACGAAGGATCCCGACTTCCGGACGATGCGCGAGGAGCTGTTCGGCCCCGTCGTGACGACGTATGTCTACCCGGAGAGCCGCTACGGAGAGACGTTGGAGCTCGTCGACCGGGGCGCTCCCTACGGCCTCACGGGCGCGGTTTTCGCCCGCGAGCAGGACGCACTCGAGCTCGCCGGCGAGAAGCTCCGCTACGCGGCCGGAAACTTCTACGTCAACGACAAGCCGACCGGCGCCGTCGTCGGGCAGCAGCCGTTCGGCGGCTCACGGGCCTCGGGCACGAACGACAAGGCCGGGTCGATGTGGAACCTGATCCGCTGGGTGAGCCCGCGGACGATCAAGGAGACCTTCGTGCCACCCACGGATTACCGGTATCCCTTCCTCGCACCCGACGGGGACGGCGCCGCGCCGTAGCGGACGCCACGGCCCGGCCGTGGTTCGGACACACTGAGGTAGTGGTCGAGGCGTGATCCATTCGGTCTGGCACGCAATCGGCGTGTTCCTCCACCACCTCGAGGCGGTGGAGTTCAAGTGGCTCGCGATCGGGATCGCCTGCCACCTCTGCAAGCTGCTCGCCGTCTCGAGGGCGTGGCGGAACATCGTCAAGGCCGCCTACCCAGGGCAGCGCGTTCTCTGGCGGCAGATGTTCGGCGCGTACGTGGCCGGGACGGGCGTGAACGCGATCATTCCCGCACGCGGCGGCGACGTCGTCCGCCTCTACCTCGCGAAGCACCGGGTCGAGGGCTCGACCTACACGACGCTCGTCTCGAGCACGCTCCTCCAGACCCTCTTCGACATGGTGGTCGCAAGCTGCTTTCTCCTCTGGGCTCTGACCCAGCACGTCCTGCCCGGCCTCGACGTCCTCCGCAGCCCGAGCCTCCCCGCGCTCGACTACGGCTGGGCGTTCCGCCACCTGACGGCGGGCCTGATCCTCTTCGGCCTCCTCCTGCTCTTCGGAACGGCGCTCGTGGCCTGGATCGCGGAGCGGGTCGAGCAGTTCAGGGCGAAGGTCTCGCAGGGCTTCGCCGCCTTCCGGGACCGTCGCTACTACGTCCGCAGCGTCCTCGTCTGGCAGGTGGCCGACTGGAGCCTGCGGCTCGCCACCGTCTTCTTCTTTCTCCGCGCGTTCGGCATTCCGGCCACGTTGCGCAACGCGCTGCTCGTCCAGGTCAGCCAGAGCCTGGCGACGGTCTTTCCGTTCAGCCCGGGAGGGATCGGCACGGAACAGGCCCTGCTCGTCTACATCTTCCGCAACGTGACGTCGAAGAGCGTCGCGCTGAGCTTCAGCGTGGGCATGCGCGTGACGTTGATCGTCGTCAACGCGATCGTCGGCTTCACCGCCATCCTCCTGATGACGGGAACGCTACGGGTGCGGCACGCCGCCCAGGCTGACCGCGAGGCGGCCGGCGACGCAGGCTCGGATCGAATCTCGGACGGCCGCTCGGCACCAGCGGCGAGCGGCCGTCGCGATCGTTAGACGCGCCTAGTTACGACCGTCCGAGAAGCCGTCGCCCGACCAGTGGCCGTTGCGGCCGTCGGAGAAGCCGTTGGTGGTGAACGAGCCGTGCCCGCTCGGGGGCCCGGATTTCGCCGCCGCAGTGCCGACGCCAAACGCCAGGGCGACCACGACGAGAGCTCCGAGTGAGAGAACTTTCCGCAGCATCCTGATCACCTCCTTCCGTTAGAAGCTGACGTCCTGCAGGGCCTGGGCTGCCCTGCGGTAGAGCGCCGCAGCGCTTCTGTCGTCGCCTCGCCGCGAGGCGAGATCTCCCTGCGCAGTCCAGGCGAGCGCCCGGTGGCTGGCAGACGAGAGTTGGGAGAGGCTCTGCTCCGCCTCGGCGAGCGCGGTCTCGGCCTCCTCGAGCCGTCCCTGCTCGAGCAGGGAACGGCCGAGGACGATCTGCGCGTTCCCGATCTCGTCGAGGAAGTCGGCCCGCCCGTCGAGCAGGCCGAGCGCATGGCGCGACTGCTCTTCCGCGAGTGCCCAGTCGCCGGCGCCGAGATGAACCTGTGCGAGCGAAGAGACCGCCTGGGCCGCGTCCGGCTCGCTGCCGACGTCGAGCGCGACGGAGAAGGCCCGCTTCAGATACGAGATCGCGTCGCCGGAATTGCCGAGCAGGTAGCTGAGGCCTCCGAGGTTGTTCAACATCCGGCCGAGGTTCTGCTGGTCGCCGTGCGCCTCGTAGAGGTCCTTCGCGCGTTCCGCGAGCGTGCGCGCGCGCAGCCACTGGCCGTTCCGCTCGGCGACGATCGAGGCCTGGAAGGTCACGTGGGCGACGGTCAGCGAATCGTCGAGGCGCTCCGCCAGCTCCAGCGCGCGCTCGATGTCCTCGCGCGCCGCCTCGAAGTCACGCTGCCGGCGCGAGCAGCGCGAGCGCCATTCGAGGATGTGCGAACGCAGCCGGTCGCACGACGTGCCGGCCCTGTCGGCCAGGTCGAGCGCCTCGGTAAGGAGTGTCTGCGCGCTCGAGATCGACGTGAGCTTGTAGCGGCAGACGCCGAGCCGGTAGAGAACCTCCGCCCGATCGACGTCGGAGAAGCCCTGCGACTCGGACACGTCCCTCGCCTGTCCGAGCAGCTCGAGAGCCGGACGCAGCTCCCCTAGCGACATGCGGGCCCAGCTCTCGGCGAGGAGTGCGCGGAACTCGAGCTCCCGCCCCTCGGGCGCGTAGCGCAGCCCTTCGAGCGCGGCGAGCACGGCGTCGTACTGCTGGCCCTCGACGGCTGCCTCGGCGCGCATCACCGCCGCCTCCACCTCGGCGTGCTCGTTCCAGCTCTGTCCGGTCTCGAGGTACGAGACGTCCACGCTCAGGCGCTCCGCGATCCAGTCGAGTGTCTCCCGAGTCGGGCGTGTCTTGCCTCGCTCGATCTGGCTGAGGTACTCCTTCGAGAAGCGGCTGCCGGCGAGCTCGGCCTGCGTCAGGCCCGCGCCGACGCGAAGCTGGCGCAGGCGGGAGCCGAGGCCTGAGGAAGCACGCTGCGGCGCGCTTGGCAATGTGAGGGTGCGGCCGTCCATGTTGCGGCTCTTCAGGTATCGGCGGCG
>DATDDZ010000163.1:0-2074 GCA_036523555.1 Gaiellaceae bacterium | reverse complement strand
TACGGACACTGTGCGGCTCCTCACGACGACTCCCAGCTCAGGACTGGACGGACTGCCGCAACGTCGAGCCGAGTATCCCCCCTTGCCGCGCGCCTGTCCAGTTGACGCATCAAGCCCCACGCACGGTTCATGCGCGGGGCTGATCGCGACCGTGCCGTCTAGCCGTTGTCGTCGTTTGCGGCGGCCAGTGCGGCCGCCTGCTCTGCGCTGAGCCTGATCACCTGCTCGCAGCCGTGGAGCCGCACGGGATCGTGCTCGATCACATACGCCACGTCGAAGCCGGTCCCGCAGTCGAGGATGTCGGGCTGGTTGTCGTTTGCGAGCGCATGGAGGATGTCGTTCCCCGGGCCGCCGTACTGGACGTCGGCGCCGGCGCCGGCCCACGTCACGTCGTTCCCCGAGCCCGCGAAGATGGCGTCGTTCCCAGGACCGCCTCGAACGACATCGTTGCCGCGCCCGGCGTAGACCACGTCGTTCCCCTCGTGAGCTCGGATGTTGTCGTTCCCGCCTCTGCCGTAGATCAGGTCGGCCCCGGCCGTGCCGTTGAGATTGTCCGGGCCGTCCGTGCCGCGGATGACGTCGAGGCGCGCCGCCGAAGCCGCCGCGGTGAGAGTCAGCGCTGTCACGGCCGCAAGGACGATCAGCTTCCTTCTCATGGTGAACCTCCGGGTCGAAGGTGCTTGACCCGCCCGTTATCCCAGCCGCGTGTGTGCGGCGGGTGAGCGCCGCGTAATCCGGCGTCAGCTGTGGGTAAAGGCGTGTAAAGCCTGGGACCGGTCGCGGCTCTCGGGCAGCGGAAGACGGATGGTGAACTCGGTTCCCGTCGACGCGGTTTCGACCTCCGCGTTACCGCCCATCGCCTGCGCGAGCTCGCGGACGATCGCGAGCCCAAGCCCGGTTCCGACCGGCCGGTCTCCGTCGTACCGCCGGTATAGGAAGAAGCGGTCGAAGGCATGCGGGATCTCGTCGGGCGCGATCCCCGGGCCGGTGTCCTTGACCGTGAGCCTCCCCGGCGTCGTCGCGAGCGTGACCGTGCCGCCCGTCGGCGTGCAACGGAGTGCGTTCTCGACGAGATTGGACACGGCCTGGAGGAGGCGGTCGGGATCTGCCCGCGCGAGCGCTCGGTCGCCATCCTCGAGCTCGATTCGAACGCCGAGCTCGCGTCCCCGAGCGGCGTGTCGCGCCACGCTCTCTCGCGCGATCTCGGCAAGGTCGACAGTGTGGGGGTTGATGTCGAATCGCTGCTGGTCGAGCCGTGCGAGATTGATGAGATCTGTGATGAGGCGCTCGAGGCGTGCGGCCTCCATGCGGATCACCTTCACGGCGCGCTCGGGCGTCAGCACCCCTTCGTCGAGAGCCTCGGAGTAGCCGAGAATCGCCGTCAACGGGGTCTTCAGCTCGTGACTCACCGACAACAGGAAGGATTGCTCCGCCTGGCGTGCGCGCGCGAGCTGGCCGGCCATCGTGTTGAACGATTCCGCCAGGCCGCGCAGCTCGCGCGGCCCGGCGAGCGGCAGCGTCTCGGGATCTCGACCCGCCGCTAGGCGGCTGCTCGCGCGTGCGACCCGGAGCACCGGCCTTGCGATCCCGCGCGCGAGTACCGCGGCCACCACCGCGGCGAGCAGGCAGCCGAGGCCGCCCGCAACCGCGAGGGCGACCCAGAACGGTCTGCTGTCGGCGCGCACCGAGCTCGCTGTTCGAAGAAGCACGACGATCCCGCTCCCGCTCGTCCGGGTCGCATACAGATAGTCGCGTCCGTTGATCGTGATCCGTCCCGTAGGACTGCCGGGCAGCAGCAACCGTGCCTGCTGCTTCGGCAGCACCGTCAGGCGCTCGTCCTGGGTCGCGAGAAAACGTCCGAGCGGGCCGGGGGACGGATGGAGGTCTTCGTGTTCGAGCAGTGCGACCTGGCGCTCGAGGCCGCTGAACGCGTTCTGCTCGAGTGACCGGCGCACGAGATACGCGCCGGCGAGCAGCGAGAGCGACACGGCCGCTAGCACGGCGCCGGCGATCGCGAGCCGGAGGCGCGTCTGGAGGGAGATCACGCCTCCCGAGAGGCTTGGCGCTCGAGGAT
>DATDDZ010000162.1:0-1710 GCA_036523555.1 Gaiellaceae bacterium | reverse complement strand
GTCGTTCCCTCGGGATCGAAGACGGGCTTCAACTTCGACAGCTTCTCGTAGGACGTGTCGCGCCGCGGGCCCTCGTCGACCGCGAAATCGCCGACGGGGACGATCTCGTCGCGGAACTTGCCCTCGTCGATCGCGGACACCGCCCGCTCGTGCGACCGCAGCGCCCAGCGATCCTGATCCTCGCGCGCGATGCCGAGCTCCCGGGAAACGAACGACGCCTGCTCGACCATGTGCCGGTTGTCGAAGGTCGAGATCAACCCGTCATGGGTCATCAGGTCGATCAGCGTGCCGTCGCCCAGCTTGTAGCCGAAGCGCGCCTTCTCGAGCGCGAACGGCGCGTTCGACATCGATTCCATCCCGCCGGCGACGATGACGTCGTGGTCGCCCGACCGGATCATCGTGTCCGCGATCTCGACCGCGCGGATCGACGACGCGCAGACCTTGTTGATCGCATCCGACCCGATCTCGATCGGCAGCCCTGCGCCGATGGAGGCCTGGCGCGCGGGCGCCTGCCCGGCGCCGCCCTGCAGCACCTGGCCCATGATCACGTACTCGACCTCGTCGTTCTCGACGCCGGCGCGGTCGAGCGCCGCGCGGATGACGATCGAGCCGAGCTCCGTCGCCCGCTTGTCGGCGAGCGAGCCGCCGAGCTTGCCGAACGGCGTCCGAACCGCCGAGACGATGACCGAACGTGCCATGTGACGAGCGTACCAACCACGCTTCTACGTACGCTTCTCGCCATGGCGACGAAGCGAACAAAGGTCAGGCGGCACCCCGAACGGGGCGCTTACGACCGCGCGACGATCGACGCGATCCTCGACGAAGCGCTCATCTGCCATCTCGGCTTCGTCTTCGAGGGCCAGCCATACGTCATCCCGACGATCCACGCGCGTGACGGCGACGCGCTCTACCTTCACGGGTCGCCGGGCAGCCGGATGCTCCGGACGATCAAGAAGGGCGTCGACGTCTGCGTGACCGCGACGCTCCTCGACGGCCTCGTCCTCGCGCGCTCGGTCTACCACCACTCCATGAACTACCGCTCGGCGGTGGTGCTCGGACAGGCCCGCGAGGTGACCGACACCGACGAGAAGCTGCGTGCCATGGAGTGCGTCGTCGAGCACGTCGTCCGCGGCCGCTGGGCCGACGCCCGGCAGCCGAACGAGGGCGAGCTCAAGGGGACGACGATCCTCGCGGTCTCGCTCGACGAGGCGTCGGCGAAGATCCGCAGGGGCCCACCGCTCGACGAGGAGGACGATCTCGGCTTCCCGACCTGGGCCGGGGTCGTGCCGCTCAGCCTCGAGCCCGGGAAGCCGGTTCCGGACGAGAACGTGGACGCTGCGGCCCCGCACTACCTGGCCGCCTACCGCCGGGCTTGATTCAGCGCGCCCTCCAGCGCGTGCTCGACGGCCGCGACCTCGGCCGCGACGAGACGCGCGCGGTCATGGGCGAGATCATGCGCGGCGAGGCGACGCCCGCGCAGATCGGCGGTTTTCTCGTCGCGCTGCGGGCGAAGGGCGAGACGGCCGACGAGATCGCCGGCTGCGCCGAGGCGATGCGGCAGCACGTCTTGTCGGTCGAGCCGAAACGCCAGGATCTCGTGGACACCGCCGGCACGGGCGGCGACGGCGCGAGCACCATCAACATCTCGACTGCGGCCGCCCTCGTCGCCGCCGCGGCCGGAGCGGCGGTGGCCAAGCACGGCAACCGTGC
>DATDDZ010000161.1:0-12898 GCA_036523555.1 Gaiellaceae bacterium | reverse complement strand
AGGCGCCGACCTCGGTGCCGCCGGACTCGTTGACGATCGGCACGCGTCCTCCGCCCACGCGCTCGTGCAGCCACAGATACGGATCGAGATTCCACGGTTCGCCCGTTGTGCAGATGGTCTTCAGCGAGCTCAGGTCGGCCTCGGGCTCGCCGAGGGGTGCGAGGGCGCGAACGAGTGTCGGAGACACGCCGAGCATCGAGAGGCGCTCTGACTCGACGAGCCGCCACAGCCGGTCCGACGGAAAGTCCGGCGCACCCTCCGCGAAGACGATGGTCGCTCCGCATGCGCCCCCGCCGACGACGGTCCAGGGCCCCATGATCCAGCCCATGTCGGTCGCGAAGTGGATGCGGTCGCCCGGCTTGACGTTCGTCTGGTAGGCGACCTCGCGCGCGATCGAGACCAGGAAGCCACCCTGCACGTGGAGCGCGCCCTTGGGCCTGCCCGTCGTTCCCGACGTGTAGGCGAGGAGATAGGGGTGCTCCGAGTCGACCTGCGCCGGCGGCAGGTCGCCCGAGGCTCCGCCGACGAGCTCGTCCCAGAAGCGGTCACGGCCGATCGTCATCGGGACGTCGTCGAGCGACAGGCGACGCCAGACGATCGTGTGGGCGACGCCCGGCGCGTCGCGGAGCGCCTCGTCCGCGATCTCCTTCATTGCCACGAGGTGTCCGCGCCGGAGAGAGCCGTCTGCGGTGATCAGCGCCTTTGCCCCGGCGTCGGCGAGCCGCGCGGCGATCGCGGGCGCCGCGAACCCTGAGAAGATCGGCACCTGCACTGCTCCGAGATGCGCGCAGGCGTGGGATGCGATCGCCACCTGCGGAGACATCGGCAGGAAGATCCCGACTGCGTCCCCCGGCCCGATTCCGATCGAGGCCAGGCCCTCGGCGAGTCGAAAGACCTCCTCCGACAGCTCGCGCCACGTGAGCGAGACGCGCCCGCCGTTCTCGGGGATCCCGACCATGGCCTCCTGGTCGGCAAGCTCACCAGCCGCCCATCTGTGCACGCAGTTCCACGCGAGATTCAGCCTCGCGCCGTTGAACCAGGTCGCCCACTCGATCCCGCGCGAAGTGTCGAGGACGCTTTCCCACGGCTCCGTGAACTCGAGGCCGAGATCCTCGACCACGGCCGGCCAGAATCGGTCGGGCTCCTCGACCGAGACCCTGTGAAGCTCGTGGTAGCGATCGACGCCGAGACGTCGCCCGAGGCGCGTCAGGTTGGCACTCTCGACGTCCTCCGGGGTCGGGCTCCAGACGAACTCGCTCACGGGCCGGGAAGAGTACGGCACGAGTAACGCAGCGCTCCGATAGGGATCACTAACCTAGCCCTCCGTGAGGGCGCGACTCTTCGCTCCTGAGAACCGCAAGTGGTGGACGCTCGTCGCCGTTGCGATCGGCCTCTTCATGATCATGCTCGACAACACGGTCGTGAACGTCGCGCTGCCGTCGATTCGCAGCGATCTCGGGATCGGCATCTCGGAGCTCGAGTGGGTCGTGAATGCCTACGCGCTGACGTTTGGCGTGCTGCTGCTGAGCGGAGGGAAGCTCGCCGACCTGCTCGGGCGCAGGCGGATCTTCATCGTGGGTCTCGTCGTTTTCACGGTGTCGTCGCTCGCGTGCGGGCTCGCCGGGGACGCCAACGTCCTCATTGCCGCGCGAACGGTTCAGGGAATCGGCGCGGCCCTGATGAACCCGGCCACTCTGTCGATCATCACGGCGACCTTCCCGCCGCGCCAGCGCGGCACCGCGATCGGGATCTGGGCCGGCGTATCGGCGCTCGCTCTCGCATTCGGCCCGATCGTGGGCGGCGTGCTCACGCAGAAGCTCAACTGGAGCTGGATCTTCTTCATCAACATCCCGATCGGGGTCGCGGGCGTTCTCGCGGCGAGGGTCTTCATCGACGAATCAAAGGACTCGTCGGCCGAGCAGCGCCTCGACTCACCCGGGCTCCTGGCGTCCGCGATCGGCCTCTTCGCGCTCACTTTCGGGCTGATCGAGACGAACCATCACGCCTGGACGTCGGCGCTCGTGCTGTCGATGTTCGGCGTCGCCGTGATCTCGCTGGCGGCGTTCGTCCTGCTGGAGCTCCACCAGCGGATCCCGATGCTCGATCTCAGCCTCTTCCGCAACCGCACGTTCGCGGGGGCGAACGCGGCCATGCTGCTCGTCGGCCTCGCGATGTTCGGGATCTTCTTCTTCAACTCGCTCTTCGTCCAGAACATCCTGGGCTTCTCGGCCATCCAGGCCGGGGCCACGTTCCTGCCGATGACGGTGATGATCATCCTCGTGGCGCCTCTGGCGGGACGGGTCTCGGACCGCTTCGGCGCCCGGTGGCTGATGGGGATCGGCATGGTGCTCCTGTCCGTCTCGCTGATCTTGTTCGGCACGCTGACGGCGACCTCGACGTTCTGGGGACTCCTCCCGGGTCTGCTGGTCGGCGGCTTCGGCCTGGCGATCACGATGGCGCCGACCACGTCCGCCGCGATGGGCTCGGTCCCGGTCGACAAGGCCGGAGTGGGTTCCGCGGTGATCAACAGCATGCGGCAGGTGGGCGGGTCGATCGGGATCGCGGTGATGGGCGCGCTCGTCGCGACGCAGCTGACGACGAGGCCTTCGGACCCGCGCTATGCCTTGCAGTTCATCGACGGCTATCACCTCGCCGTCCACACCGGCGCGGCCCTGGTGCTGGTCGGGGCGGTCGTCGCCGTCTTGACCGTCCGCGGGGTTCGGCATCCCGAGCTGCGGGCCGGGACGGAACAGCCGGCCGTCGGCGCGTAGGCTCGCCTTCTTCAGGACGTTTCATGCCCCGTTCGGACGGGCGGAAGCGAGGGCTTCCGTCCGTCGCGAGTCCTGTGTCCTCGGAGTTCTTGCTTCTGACCGGCGCGCCGCCTCGGCCGCGCCGGTCGGGTGATCTAACGAGAGGCAGCACGCGACCAGCCGCCGCCGGAGCCGGGCTCGGCCCGGCGGGAGGCTCACGTGCACTAGTCGAACCGCGCAGGCCCGATCCGGGCAAGAAGCGCAAGCTTCTTGCCGACAAAAATAGGAGACCCCCCGGCTGCGGCTCCGGGGGGTCGATCCCTTCCTCGGCGCTCCTGCCCTGTCGGGCTATCGCCGGGACTTGGCTCTGCGGCCCAGCCACGCCCCGTCGGAATTCCCCGCGGGTGAAGCGCCTCCTGCAGCCGACCCTGGCGTCTGGCTCGGTTGCAAGATGGCCTCACTGTAGGGGCCTCACCGGGGCATGTCAAGTACCTCGGTCAAGTGATTTGGGGTAGGCTTGCTTGACTCCAGAATCCCGGGAACATGACCCTTCCGGGGGATGCTCTTCGGGACAGGTTGAATTTTCGTGAAGCATGACGTCTACTTCGTCGGACATCTCTGACTTGACCTCAACCCGTCAGCAAGGGCGCGTCATGGCCGCTCAGGCCGGGCTTCGCCTCGGCGAGCGCCTGCGCCAGTTGCGCGTGGCCGCGGGCATGACCCAGACCGATCTGGCCGGTGAGCGGTTCTCGAAGGAGTACGTCAGCCAGATCGAGCGTGGCAAGACGAGGCCGACTCACGAGACGACCGCCTGGTTGGCGGAGCGTCTGGGGGTCGACCCGGGCTTTCTCGCCAACGGCGTGTCGGCCGACGATCGCGGTCGCGTCGACGCAGCCCTCGCTCGGGCCGATGCTCTGCTCGAGGCGAGGAGAGACGAGGAAGCGCTCCAGCAGTTCGAGGGCATCCGCGCGGCGGTGCTGGCGACCGGCTTGCCGGAGCTCGAGGCGAAGGCACTGTCGGGCGAGGCGACCGTGCGCATGCGCCTCGGGGACGTCCGTGAGGCGATCTCCCTGCTCGAACGGGCACGCGCGCTGTGCGAGCGAGCCGAGTTCTCGGACGTCGAGCGTGCGGACGTGGTCTTCAGGCTCGGTGTCGCGCGCTACAAGCTCAACAGCATCCAGACGGCGATCGCCCTCTTCGACGAGGCTTTGAAGCTCGCGGAGCGGTCGGAGCTCCCATCCGACCAGCTGCGCTCGAACATCTTCGCCTGGCGCTCGCGCTGCTACCGGCGGCGCCGCGATCTCGAGGCTGCACGCGAGGACGTCGAGCGCGCGCTCGAGCTCGCCGAAGGCCTCAACGACCGGCGGGCGGCCGCGCACATCTACTTCCAGGCCTCGATCATCGCCGACCGCGAGGGTCACTGGGTGCTCGCGCGCACCTACGCGGAGCGTGCCAAGGCGGCATACGAGGAGCTCTCGGATCGCAGCAATCTCGGCCGGCTCCTCAACAACCTCGGCGGGATCAACTTCCTGCTCGGGCATCCCGAGGAGGCGGTCACGTCGCTGAAGGACGCGGTTCGGATCGCGCTCGACGTCGGCAACGAGGCCGAGGCGGCACATGCCGTCAACGGCCTTGCCCAGGTCCACCTCAAGACCGGTGATGTGTCGCGTGCCGAGGAGCAGGCGCGATATGCGCTCGAGCTGCTCGGAGACCGCGACGACGAGATCTCCGAGATCGGCAATGCACAGCTCGTGCTCGGCCGGGCCCTGCTCGAGCAGGACCGGCTCGAGGAGGCGGAGGAGGCCTTCCGCCTCGGGGAACAGGCCTACGACCAGCTCTCGTCCGCAAGTCACCGCGCGTCCGCCTGGGTCGCACAGGGCGACCTCGCGGCCCGGCGCGGCGACGACCGAACGGCGGCCCGGCTGTACCGCCAGGCCGCTGACGCGCTCCAGGACGTTCGCTTCTAACACCGACGAAGGGGGGTGATCCCGTGTCGAAAGCTCGCCTCATCTACTTCGTAGTGCTCGCAGTCCTTTTCGCATCCGCCCTCCTGCCTGCCCTGCAGTTCCTGCCAGTTGGCCCGCATGACGGTCATGAGATCTAGAGTCCCGATGTGCGTGCCTGGTTGGCCGTCTTCGCGCTGCTCGCGCTGACCGCGGGCTGTGGCTCGTCGTCGAGGAGCTCGACTCCCGGCGCCCCCGGTCCCGGATCGCTGGACGCGCTCTGGAAGGCATCCGGCGAGAGAGTCGCCCTGATTCCGGGCGACTCCGACTTCGCGCCCGGGAGGCTGAGGGTCACGTTCCTCGTCGTCAACGGTCAGGGACGGGTGATCTCGCCGCCCCGCGCTCGTGTCTGGGTGGCGCGAGCCCGTGAGGACAAGCCGTTCGAGCAGACGATAGCGCGGCTCGAGCGAGTCGGAGTCCGCGGCGTCGCGGCTGACGCCGACGTGAAGGCTCTCTACGTCGCGGAGGTCAGCGTCCCGACGCCGGGGACCTACTACATGCTCGTCCGTCCGATCGGTCGCGAGCGCATCGGCGCACTCCGCGAGTTGCTCGTCAAGAGCCACTCCGCGTCGCCTGCCGTCGGAAGCCGCGCCTACCCGTCGCAGACGCCGACGCTCGCAAGCACGGGCGGAAACCTTGCTGTGCTGACGACCCGGACGCCGCCCGACCGCGGCCTGCTGCGGTACTCGATCGCCTCGTCGCTCGCGTCCCACGTGCCGTTCGTCGTGACCTTCGCGACGCCGCGCTACTGCACCAGCCGCACCTGCGGTCCCGTGGTCGACGTCGTCGACCACGTCCGCCGTCTGTACTCGAAGTCGAGGGTCCGCTTCATCCACGTCGAGATCTACAAGGGCAACAATCCCAGCAAGGGCGAGAACCGCTGGGTTCGAGAGTGGAACCTTCCCTCGGAGCCGTGGACATTCCTCGTCGGTCGCGACGGCCGTATCAAGGCGAAGTTCGAGGGCTCGCTCTCCGTTCGTGAGCTGACCGCGAGCGTGCAGACCCTACTGTCGTAGCGGTGTCCTCGCGAACCTGCGAGGCTTGACGCCGGTCGTGTCCGCCGAAGGTGGTGATTCCCCCGGTCTGGTCAGCGTGCGCGATGTCGCGCAGCAACTCGGCGTGCACCCCGAGACGATTCGCCGACTGATCCACGACGGACGGCTCGACGCGGTGCGGGTCGGGCGAGTCCTTCGCGTGCATCAGCAAGCGGTTGATCACTTCCTCGCACGCCAGCGTGTGAAGCCGACGCGCCCCGAGACCTGACGGCGACGGCCTAGCCGTCGAGGCCGCCCGTCGCCACTCGCTCGAGGACGACGTGCGGCACGCGAGCGTGCGGCGTGAGGCGTAGCAGAGCTCTGACGATCTCGGCGCAGTCCTCGGGCTGGATCATCTCCTCTTTCGGCACGGGTGCCCAATCCGTCATCGGCGTCGCGACGAAGGCGGGGCTGAGCGCGGTCGCACGCACCCCGTGCTCTTCCTCACCCCGATTGATCGTCGTCGTGAACTGGATGACCGCTGCCTTCGTCGCTCCGTAGACAGGCAATTCCGGGGTCGCCATCGTTCCAGCGATCGACGCGAGATTGACGACGAAACCGTGAGCCTCCCTGAGGAGCGGCAGAGCTGCGGCCGTCATCAACAGCGTGCCGCGGAGATTGACGTCGATCTGGAGATCGATGTGCTTCGTCGCGAGCTCGTCGATCGGGCCGGCCACACCGATGCCTGCCGAGTTGACGAGCACGTCCAGCCGTCCGTGTCGGCGGTGATGCTCGTCGACGGCTCGGCGACAGTCGTCCTCTCCCGAGAGGTCGGCGGAAACGGCGAGTGCGTCGAGCTCGGCGGCGGCGGCTTCGACCTTCTCTCGCCTCCTCGAGACCAGCGTCAGGGCGAACCCCTCCTCGCGGAGCATCCTCGCGATCGCGAAACCGATACCCGACGAGCCGCCGGTGACGAGCGCGGCTTTCTCCATGAGGCATCTTTGCAAGTTGGAAGGTTCGGCATCGCCCGTGGAGAACTTGGCCGGCGGGGGAACCGTCAAGGCTCCTCCTCTCCCCTGAGGCACCGGGGGGGCCATCGGCCCTCCCGCGTGCCTTTTTCTTTCTGCGAGAGGGAATACGAGCTGCCGCCCGTTCGTAACACCTTTGAACCGAACGCAGTCTGTAGACGAACCGGGTAGAGATCCCTACCCTTCCGGATTCAGCGACGAGGAGGAGCTCCCCTTTGGACACCGAGACGGGTCGCGTCAAGCTCACAGATCTCGCCTCCTGTGGCGGTTGCGCGGCGAAGTACTCCGCCGCCCGGCTCGAGCAGCTGCTCGCGGGCTTCGTTCCCGTCGAGGCGGAGAATCTCCTGGTCGGTCTGGCGCCCGCGGACGATGCCGCCGTCTATCGGCTCGATGACGAGCGCGCGTTGATCTTCACGCTGGACTTCTTCCCGCCGATCGTCGACGACCCGGCCGACTACGGCGCGATCGCTGCGACGAACGCCCTCAACGATGTCTTCGCGATGGGCGGGACACCGCTGCTCGCGCTGTCGATCGCCGCGTTTCCGGAGGAGCTGCCGCTCGAGATGCTCGGCGAGATCTTCGCCGCGGCGGACGCACAGGTCCGCACCGCGGGGGGCCTGCTCGCCGGGGGGCACACGATCAGGGATGCCGAGCCGAAGTACGGCCTGGCGGTTGTCGGCACCGTCAGCCCGGACGGCATCTGGCCGAAGAACGGCGCCCGGCCGGGTGACTTACTCTTCATCACGAAGCCGCTCGGGACGGGACTGATCATGACGGGCTACAAGAAGCGGCTGGCGGGCGAGATGCAGCTCGAGCGCGCCGTCCATTGGATGCGCACGCTCAACAAGAATGCGGCCGACGTCCTGCGGAAAGCCGAGCCGAATGCAGTCACGGATGTCACGGGTTTCGGGCTCTTCGGTCATGCCCATGAGATGGCCGAGCGGAGCGGTGTCCTGATCCGCCTCGAGTCGGAACGCTTTCCCGCGATCGACGGCGCGCTCGATCTGGCGAGGAAGGGTGTTCGGACGACCGGTGATCCACGGAACCGCGACTTCGCCGCGGCGCACGTCACGACGAACGGCCTGCCCGAGACGCTCGACGCGCTCGGGTTCGACCCGCAAACCGCCGGCGGACTGCTGGTCTCGATCCCGGCCGAGCGTGGGGCCGCACTGGAGGCTGAGTTCGGGGCCCGGAAGCTGTTCATCCGGCGCATCGGCCGGGTCGAGGAGGGAACCGGAGTCGTCGTCGAGTGAGGCAGCGCTCGTGAGCCGCGGGATGATCCACGGGCGGTTCCAGCCCTTCCACAACGGACATCTGGAGTACCTCCTCGGGGCTGCGGCGCGCTCGGACGAGGTGTTCGTCGGGATCACGAACCCGGACCCGTCGCGGATAAAGGAGGAGCCGAGCGATCCGCTCCGGCACCTGCCGGAGTCGAATCCGTTCAGCTACGTGGAGCGGTTGCTGATGATCCAGGCGGTCGCGGACGACGAGGGAATTCGCGCGCATGTCATCCCGTTCCCGGTCAACGAGCCGGAGCTCTGGTCGGCGTACGTGCCGCGCGGCGTCACCCAGTACCTGCGGCTTTTCTCCGACTGGGGCGGGACGAAGCTCGAGCGCATGCGCGTTGCAGGCTACGAGGTGGAGATCCTGGATGAAGGCACCGCGAAGGAGATTTCCGGAGCCGACGTTCGTGAAGCGATGCGCGCGGACAGCGGGTGGGAGTCACTCGTTCCACCGGGCGTCGTGCACGTGATCAGGTCGCTTCAACACTCGGTGGTCTAGCGCAGCGAGTGCAGCCCATCGTCGTCTTCCTGCTGGACGGCCTCGCCGATCGTGCGCACGAGTCGCTCGGCGGCCTCAGTGGGCTCGAGGCGGCGAAGACGCCCAACCTCGACCTGCTGTGTGCATCGGCATCGTGCGGCGTCCTCTATGCAGTCGGCCCTGGGCGCGCGCCTTCGAGCGAGGTCGCGCACTGGTCGATGCTCGGCTACCGGCCGGACGAGTTTCCGGGGCGGGCAGTGTTCGAGGCGCTCGGGCGGGGCCAGGAGGTCGACCAGCAGCACGTCTTCGCCTACGCCGCGCTTCGACCGGCGGAGCGGCGTGCCGGCGGCTGGTGGCTCACCGGGCGGCCTGACCCCGACCGAGACGCAGAGGAGGCGGAGCGGCTCGTCGAGGCATGTGACGGCATCACGGTCGAGGGGCTCACGTTTTCGCTCTCCCATGTCTGGCGCGGGGAGGCGGTGCTGCGGATCGAGGGCGGCGCGAGCGAGTGGGTGACGGACACCGACGCGTTCTTCCGCGACAGGCATCCCGTGCTCCGGCCTCGGGCTCTCAACCCTGAAGCCGAGCGGACGGCCGGCGCCGCAGAAGAGTGGAGCCGCGAAGTGATGAGACGGCTCGAGGGAGAGCGTTTCAACGTGATCACGCTGAAGTGGTGGGGGCGCCCGCGGCATGTGCCGACGTTCGAGGAGCGCCACGGCCTTCGCGGGACGTTCGTCGCGAGCTCTGCGTTTCTCCGCGGGCTCGCGCTGGCCGTGGGGCTGACGGAGCGCGAAGAGCCGGAGACGTCCGATGCGGCAGGCGACCTCGCCGGTCGGGTCGCGACTGCCCGCGAGTTACTCGACGCAGGGGAGTCGTTCGTCTTCTGTCACGTCAAGAGCGCCGACGCGGCCGGTCACACCAAGGATCCGAGGAGGAAGCAGGCGATGATCGAGACGCTCGACTCGGCGCTCGGCGACCTTCCGATCGACCGGGCGATCGTCTGCCTCACCGGCGATCATGCGACGCCGGCGTCGCCGGAGGTCATCCATTCGGGCGACCCGGTGCCGTTCGTCGTCGCCGGGCCGGGTGTCCGCGCCGACGCGGTGCGCGAGTTCGGCGAGTCGACATGCGCCGCGGGGATCTTCGGGCACCTGCGCGGGCCGGACATGATGCCCGTGCTGCTGAACGCGGCCGACCGGCCGCTCTTCCTCGGCTCGCGGCCCACTCCCTACGACGGGGCCGACGGCTACCCGGCGCTCCTCGAGCCGCTGTGAACAAGCCGGCTCGAAGCCGGCACGCCTGCGTCACGCATTCGCGCGACTCTCGCCGGTAACGTCGAACTGTCCCCCTTGGGAGGGTGGGGGGTGAGTGGGTGGGAAGGTCGCGCCTTGCCGCCGCCGTCTCGAGCGCCGCGCCAGCGGGCGCCTCTGCCCGATCGCAATGACGACCGTCACTAGACTCGGCGGCGTGAACGCGCAACCGACCGCGCTCGCGCGACTTCGCTCGCTCGCCCTCACCCCCGCTCAGCTCGTTCCGCTTGCGCTCGCGCAACTCGGCGCGCTCTGGCTGATCGTCGGCACGGGAGCCGCGGTGCGCCTCACCGACTCGGGGCTTGGCTGCCGCCACTGGCCCGGCTGCCAGGCGGGGCATCCGCTGCCCGCCAAGAGCGCGCACGCGTTCGTCGAATTCGGCAACCGACTCGTCGGCGCGGTCACGATCGCGATCACCCTCATCGTCTGGCTCGCCGCCCGGCGCACCCGAAACCTGCCGCGCCGGGCTGTCACTCTCTCGCTCGCCGTGTTCCTCGGCACGCTCGCGCAGGCGCCGATCGGCCTGCTCGCGATCGCGTCGGACCTGCGCTGGCCGATCGTGACCCTCCACTTGCTCCTCTCGATCGCCCTCCTCGCGGGCGCGACCATCCTTCTGCTCGAGGCTCGATCGGAACAGGTCGGTAGATCCGAGCCGCTCGTGCCGCGTGAGTTGCAGCGCCTCGGCCTTGCGGCCGGGATCGCCTGCTTCGTGCTCATCGTCGGTGGCTCGCTCGCGACCGCAGCGGGACCCCACTCCGGAGGAGGCCGGGCCGACAGGATCGACCGGCTCGGGCGGCTCGCACCGGTCGTGTACGCACACGCGATGGTCGTCGGGATCTTCCTCTGCACGTTCCTCTTTACCCTCGGCTACCTCGCCTCCCGGCGCGACCGGACGCCGCGGCTGTTCGCTCTCGGCACAGCGGTCCTCCTTCTGCTCCTGGCGCAGATGGGCCTCGGGGAGCTCCAGTGGCGGACGCATCTGCCGTGGGGGCTCGTGCTCGCGCATGTCTTTCTCGCGGGCACTGTCTGGGTCGGAACAGTGGCCCTCGTGACCCTGTTCTTTCGCCCGAACGTAGACTTCGCCGATCGCTGACGAACTTCGAATCTCGACACGTCCGACGCTGCGCAACCCGGTCCTGATCTCCGCATTCCGCGGGTGGAACGACGGGGGTCAGGGAGCGTCCCTCGCGGGCGGTTACCTCGCGAAGGCCTGGGAGGCCGAGCGGTTCGCCGAGATCGAGCCCGAGGGCTTCTTCGACTTCCAGGCCAACCGGCCACACGTGTCGCTCGTCGACGGACAGACGCGTCACATCGACTGGCCGGACAACGCGTTCTACCACGCTCCGATTCCCGGGCTCGAGCGCGACGCTCTGCTCCTGCTGGGCATGGAGCCGAACCTTCGCTGGCGTTCCTTCACCGGAATGATCGTCGACCTTGCGCGTGATCTCGGCGTCGAGCTCGTCGTCACCCTCGGCTCGCTGCTGGCGGACGTCCCACACACACGTCCGTCGCCGGTGACCGGCGGCGCCACCGACCCGGAGCTGATCGAGCAGCTGGGGCTCCAGCGCTCGCGCTACGAAGGGCCGACCGGGATCGTCGGGGTCCTCCACGATGCGTGCAACCGGGAAGGGTTGAAGTCGGTGAGCCTGTGGGCCGCCGTGCCCCATTACGTTTCGCTCGCCCCGAGCCCGCGCGCGGCGCTCGCGCTCTGCCAGAGGCTGGGCGACATCCTCGGGACGGAGATCGACACGGGAGAGCTCGACGAGGCGGCCGAGCGGTACAGCGAACAGGTGAGCGAAGCAGTCGCCTCCGACGACGAGACCTCCGCCTACGTCGAGGAGCTCGAGCAGCGCGCGGAGATCCTCGACGACGAGCAGGACATTCCCTCGGGCGAGTCGCTCGCGGCCGAGCTCACGCGCTTCCTCAGGGAACGGGAGCGCGGCAACGGCGGGCCGGAGCGCGGCCCGACCGAGCAGCCCTGAGCCCCTAATCGCCGGCTACGTCCGACAGCACTGCCGTTCTCGTCGTCGGCGACGACGGCCCCATTCGCCGGATGCTCGAACGGACTCTCGCGGGCACTGTAGCTCGCGCCGGCTCAGCCGAAGGTGAAGGCGTACGCCGACAGGCCTCGCGTGAAACGCAGGTCGAGCACGCCGGATCGCGCCTTCTGCCGGGAGACGAGCGTGTAGAGGCGATCGCCGGTGATCGCGACGCTCGGCTGCGCCTTCCCGTTCAGCGTCACGCCGACCGAGCCCCGGCCGGTGAGGACGAGATGGACGCTGCGCGCGGTGTAGCGAAGCCGGAGATGCGCGTCCTGGCCCGCGAGGATGCGCTCGCCTTCCACGCGCCACGTCCCCGCGTAGGCGAACGAGTCGGGCGCGAGCGAGGCCGGAAACGTGTACTGCGCGGATCGATCCGTTCGCACGGGAGATCCTGCGTAGTTGCCGATGCGCAGATAGCCGAGGTACGTCTCGGGGGTCCGGAGCTCCTGCGGTGTCCGGTCGGTCTGCGGCGCCTGGGGTGGAAGCCGGCCGCTCCGCCCGGCCTCGAGCAGGAGGCGGATGTGGCGCTGGGTCTCGTCGTAGCCGCCCTCGCCGATGTGGAGCTCCCGCACGTGCCCGGCCTGGTCGATCAGGTAATCGGCGGGCCAGTAGTTGTTGCCGTACGCCTTCCAGGTCCCGTAGTCGTTGTCGAGAGCGACCGGATAGCGCACGCCGAGCCGCTTGACGGCGGCGCGCACGTTGCCGAGATCGTGCTCGAAGGAGAACTCCGGGGTGTGGACGCCGACGATCACGAGGCCCCTGTTCCTGTACAGCGAGTCCCACTTCTCGATGTACGGGAGGGTGCGCAGGCAGTTGATACAGGAGTACGTCCAGAAGTCGACGAGCACCACTCTCCCCCTCAGGCCCCGGAGGTCGAGAGGTGGGCTGTTGATCCACGCCGATATCCCCTGGAAATCCGGTGCCGGGCCGTAGTCCTCGAGCGAGACCTTGGCCAGGCTGCGCTTCCTCGCCGTGAAGACGGGCTTGCCGGAGTCGTGCCGCAGGCGTGCCAGCTCGGTGCTCGCCTTCG
>DATDDZ010000160.1:0-1976 GCA_036523555.1 Gaiellaceae bacterium | reverse complement strand
ATGCAGGCCGGCCTGTTCGCGCAGCTCGTCGTCGTCCCGCTCTTCACCCGGCATCGCATCCTGTCGCAGGTCGCGGGCCACGACCTACCCGTGCTCAAGGGCCTGCCGCCGCTCGTGCTCTCCGAGCAGGACGTGGAGGAGTTCGCCGCCGCGCTCGACGACGTGATCGCGAAGGCGACGCGCCCAGCGCGGGTCGCCGGGCTGGCGCTCCGGGCCGCGCGCGCCCGCTGAATTCAGAGGAGCTCCGCTAGAGGTCCGAGATCTCTGCGTGGCGCGCGTGAATGCACTGGCGCGCCCAGATCTCGGCGAGCGTGACCAGGCGCTCGCAGAATGTCTCTCGCTCGGCGGGATCGTCGGGCACGTTGTCCGGCGGAACCGAGACGCGCACCTGGCGAAGGACGAGCTCGACCTCGCCCGACAGGTCGTGCCGCTCTTCACCGACGATCGAGACCTCCCCGGCCTCGGGGATCAACAGCTTGCCGAGCTCCTCCAGCTCGGCGCTCGTCGCATCTCGGCCGGCGAACACCCCGAAGTTGATCTGGATGTCCAGTCCTGCGGGCTCTCGTTCAGAGGCGAACGCGATCGTTTGCTCGACTGCCATGGGAACCCGTATTGCCCGTCCGGCCGAGAGCTAACCCTCCCGTGGCTCCCAGCGGAAGGTTCGTAGCGCGACAGCCATGCCGGCGGCGCCCCAGGCGGTGAGGACGGCAATCGCGGTTGGCTGATCCCAGAGCTGCTGGCCGTGGAGATAGATCGCGTTGATCGCGTCGAGGAGATGCTTGAGCGGGAACACGTCGCCGATGGCGCGGAGAACGGCCGGGTAGTGACGGGTCGGCCCGAACGAGCCAGAGAGGAAGGCCATCGGCAGCACGATCACGTTGACGACCGCGGACGATCCCTCGAGCGAACGGATGAATCCGGTGATCGCCAGCCCGAGCCCTGCAAACGCTGCGGCTCCGAGAGCGAGTGCGAGCGCGAGGGAGAAGGCATGCGCGGGCCAGGGCGTCGACTTCAACAGCCGTCCTAGGAGAAAGAGCGCGACCGTCTGCAACGTGAAGACGAGCATGATCGACGCGAGCACGGCGACGAGATACGTCGGCGACGGAAGAGGCGTCGCGCGGATCCGTTTCAGGATCCCCATCTCGCGCCTTGCCACGAGCAGGAGAGCCAGCCCGGCGAAGGCCGTGTTCGCAGCTCCGTAGCCGAGCATGCCCGCGAGCAGCGCCCACGACGCGGGCTTGCCGTAGATGCGGCCGTTGTAGACGGCGGTGAGCAACGTGAACAGCAGCAGCGGGAACAGGAACACGAACACCGCCGCCTCGCGGCTCCGCCAGAAGACGAGCTGCTCCCAGCGCAGCTGGTGCCAGAAGAGCCTCACTCGTCGTCGCCTGCGGTGATGAGCAGGTAGACGTCCTCGAGCGTGGGCCGCCGGACGCTGAGCCCCTCGAGCTCACGGCCCTCGGCCACCGCCTTCGTCGTCAGCTCGTGCAGGAGGCGTGTCGGCTCGCTCGTGCGGATGATCCGTTCCGTTCCGTTCTCGCGAAAGCGGATCTCGGTCTCGTTGTTCTCGCCGGTCAGCTCGGCGGGCGTCCCCTCGCGGATGATCAGACCCTCGCGCAGGACGGCGACCCGGTCGGCGAGCTGCTCGGCCTCGTCCAGGTAGTGCGTCGTGAGCAGGATCGTCTTGCCGAGCGAGCGGAGCGAGCGGATCATGTCCCAGGCCGCGCGGCGCGCCGCCGGGTCGAAGCCGGTTGTCGGCTCGTCGAGGAAGATCAGCTCGGGATCTCCGACGAGCGCGACGCCCAGGTCGAGGCGGCGCTTCTGTCCGCCCGAGAGCGTCTTCACCCGTGCATGCCGCTTCTCATCGAGACCGACGAGACTGATCACCTCGCCGACGTCGCGGGGGTGCTCGTAGTAGCCCGCGAACATGCGGTGCGTCTCGTCGACCGTGAGGTTCGCCCAGAGCTGGGAGTGCT
>DATDDZ010000159.1:0-5105 GCA_036523555.1 Gaiellaceae bacterium | reverse complement strand
CATGAGCGCGTGGCCCGCCTCGTGGTACGCGAGAATTCGGCGCTCCTTCTCGGTCAACACCTTCCTCTGCTGGAGGCCGGCGACGACGCGCTCGATCGCCGCGTCGAAGTCCGCCGCCGAGATGTGCCCGGCCCCGCGCCGGCCGGCGAAGATCGCCGCCTCGTTCGCGATGTTGGCCAGATCGGCGCCGGTGAGGCCCGACGTCTGGCGGGCGACGAGGCCGAGATCGACGTCTCCCGCAAGCGGTTTGTTGCGCGTGTGAACCTCGAGGATTGCCTCTCGCCCGGAGAGGTCGGGTGGGCCGACGAGCATCTGCCGGTCGAACCGACCGGGCCGCAGTAGAGCCGCGTCGAGATCCTGCAGCCTGTTCGACGCGGCCATGACGACGACCTGCTCGGACGGCTGGAAGCCGTCGAGCTCGACGAGGAGCTGGTTCAGGGTCTGATCCTGCTCCCGCGTGAAGCCCTGCCCCGTTCGCGCCGCGCCGACGGCGTCGAGCTCGTCGATGAAGATGATGGAGGGCGCGTTCTTCCGCGCCTCCTCGAACAGCTTGCGCATGCGCGCGGCGCCGAGCCCGACGAACATCTCGACGAACGCGGACGCGCTCTGAGAGAAGAACTTGGCGCCCGACTCGCCTGCCACGCCCTTGGCCAGCAGCGTCTTGCCCGTTCCGGGCGGGCCGTAGAGGAGGATGCCCTTCGGCACCCTCGCGCCGAGCTGCTCGAACCGCTTCGGGTCGCGGAGGAAGTCGATCACCTCCTGCAGCTCGGCCTTCGCCTCGTTCACGCCGGCGACGTCCTGGAGCGTTGCAAGCTGGCGCGAGCCCGGGTCGAACTGCGTCGGCTTGACCCGCGGCATCACCTGCAGGGTCCGCCAGAGCAGGTAGACGATTGCCAGCATGCACAGGAAGAAGAGGAGCGGAAGCCACTCGCCTGCGTACGCCGGGACCTGGTGCACCGAGAGCCCGAGCACGAAGGCTTCATCGGCAGGAAGGAAGCGAAGCCTTAGAACGAGGCGGCGGCCGCCGCAGCGGTGACGAACTCGACGCCCCGCTCGCGCCAGGAGGCCGTGCACGCGGCGGTCCTGGCATCGTCGAGCCCGCGCGCGGCGTCCTCGACGAACCGCACCCGGAGCCCGCGGTCGAGGAAGCCGCGGATGGCCGCGTCGTCGCAGACGTCGGTGGCGACGCCGAAGACGAGGATCTCATCCGGAGACAGCCATTCGAGCAGGCGCTCCGTATTGGGGTTCGTGAACACGTCGAAGCTCTTCTTCAGGAGCAGGAACTCACGACCTGCCAGATACCGCCCGGGCAGCTGCTCGAGCGTGATCGGGACGGGATCCTCCTGTTCGGTCTCGGGGATCTTGCGCGCGCCGCGCGTCCCGCGCAGGCAGTGCGGCGGATACGTCTCGCGGTAGTCGGGCTCGGCGGAGATCTCGGAGTCGGTGAGCTCGTGGTCGTCGGCGGAGGCGACGTGGGGGATCCCAGCTCGGCGAGCCGCCTCGACGAGCTGCCGCATCGCTGGGACGGTCTGCTCCGCACCGCCCACGTAGAGCTTCCCCTCGGGGAGCATGAAGTCGACCTGGGTGTCGACGTCCCAGAGAACGGTCACGTGACGAGCTCGAGCCTCTGGTTCCCGTTGAACGCCCGCCCGACCTTCGCGGAGGGACGCCCGTCGGTGAGGACGATGTCCGCGGTGAAGTCGTTCGAGCCGCGGATGAGGGAGGAGCCGACCCCGTAGGCGTCGACCGGCACGCCGCGCTGCTCGAACTCGGCGATCTTCTCGATCGTGAAACCGCCCGAGACCACGATCCTCACGCTCTCGAAGCCGTCCGTGTCGAGCGCGTCGCGCACCCTGCGTACGAGCCGCTCGTTGACGCCCGTCGGCTTGAAGTTCCCCATCTCCCCCCAGATCGAGCGGTCGACGAGCGTCTCGGACGTGTCGAGCCTGACACCCCAGAGCCGCGGGCCGAGAGCACGGGCGACGTCGAGTGCGGTTTGCACCGAGTGGTTCTCGAAGTCGACGAGCACCGTGATGTTGATGTCGTCGGACGCCCACTCGGAGAACTTCGTCGCGGCGAGGACGGTGTTGCCGCCGTACGACGCGATCAGCGAATGGGGGACGGTTCCGATGCCGCGGCCGCCCCACCACGATGCCTGCTCGTCGGTGGTGACGCCGATCGGCGCGCCGGCAATTCGGCCGGCGACGTACGCGGCGTAGCCGTCACCCGTCTGGACACGATGGTGATCGTGTCGCGCCGGCATGAAGATGAGCGGCTTGCCCCGCGCCGCCTCGAGCACGCGTACGACGTTGGTGGTGATCAGCGTGCGCCGCGACAGCACGCCGAGGTAGGCGGTCTCGAGGTGGGCGAAGAGCGTGTAGTCGCCCTCGATCGTCATCACCGTCTCCCACGGTTCGAGGCGGTCGCCGTCGTGGAGTGCATGCACCGTGAGCTCGTCCCAGTCGTGCGAGCAGAGCTTCAGGATGGCGATCGCCTCGTCCATGCCGCCGAGGTAGGCGTCCTTCTTCTGGAAGACCTGCATGACAACGCGCGGATGGCGGGCGTCCTGCAGGAGCGTCGCGCGCGCGTGGTTGAAGTACGCATCCGCGTAGTAGCCGGCGCGCATCTTGTCGACCGGCAGGTCGAAGACCTCGGGCGGGAGCCGCTCTCGCGTGCGCTCCTCGAGGGCCATGCGGCTCCGCTATTCCCGCTCGAGCTGGAGGCAGGCCGCGAGGGCCGCCTCTGCGACCTCGATCTGCTCCGGTGTCGGCTCCGCGGTCGCGAGCCGGTGCTGGAGCTCGTGGCCGGGCTTCGCGAGCGCACGGGCGAGCCGCTTGTCCGGGTTCCGGACCATCCAGCCGAAGATCTCGGTCGAGGCGGCGACGGCGAACAACTGGGCGCCGAAGCGCGCGGGCGTCCTCATGTGGGCGGGAGCGCGCGCGGCGAGCACGTTCCCGATCGCCGTGGTGGCGAGCAGCGGTCCGAGGAGATGCGAGCCGCAGCGCTCATGCTCCTTCGGAGCCTTCTCGCCGTGCTCGTAGGTGCCGATGGAGATGTGCTCCGCGCCATGGTAGGCGGCGACGTCTGACCCGCGAAGCGCCATCGCGGCCGGTGCGACCGACAACAGGCCGCTGACCAGCTCCTGCGCGGCGGGACCGATGTTCGGCGAGCTGCGCAGGATCCGCACGACCGTCGCGCTCCCGAGCATCGCCGCGACGACGGCGGGCCGCTGGAAAGGCAGCTTCGCCTCGGGGAGCGCGTGGCGGATCTGCGGCAGGATCGACATCGCGTCGAGGAGCCTGATCGGGCCCCGCAGCAGCGGGCTCTCCACGCGTGTCGCGTGGAACCGCTTACGGTGAGCGGCGACCTTGAGCTCACCGTCGTCCGTCCGGATCGCACATGCCCATGACTTCGGCCCGTGGACGAGCACCCCGTTGGCGAGCGCCATCCCTCCGAGCCGAATCTTCTCGTCAGCCATCCTGCGGCGAGGTTAGCGACTCAGGAGGAGCCGAGCGAGCGGGCCGCGTGACGCAGGAAGTCCACGCCGAGCTCGAGGTCCTCAACGGGCACCCGCTCGTCCGCCGAGTGCATGAGACGGGCGGCAAGCTCGGCGTCCATGACCCGCGCCGGGAAGAAGCCGTACGCAACCGTGCCGAATGCCTGCCGGAACCAGTGGCTGTCGGTGAAGCCGGCGACGCAGACCGGCGCGGCCGATGCAGCAGGCTCGACCTCACGCACCCAGGAGGAGACCGCGTCCCAGAGGGGCGTCTCGATCGGCGAGCGTGTGCCGCCGTGCGCCTCCATCACCTCCAGCTCGTAGTCGCCGTCGCCGAGCACCCCTCGGACGATCTCGTGCTGCTCCGCGGGCGTCATGCCGGGGAGCAGCCTGGAGTCGACCGTGACGTCGCAGACCGCGGGGATGACGTTCCGCTTCCGCGACGCGGTCACCATCGTCGGCGACAGAGTCATGGACAGCAGCGGCGCGACCAGCTCACCGAACGCCGTGCCGATGCCGCGCGCCTGCTCGAGGGCGTGCTCCGGCGTATCCGGCTTCTCGCCGGTGACGGCCTCGAGGAGCGCCACGACCTCGGGGGTGACCTCGAGCTCGGGCTCGTAGTCCGCAAGCTTCGTGATCAGGGCCGCCGCCTTCACGAGCGCGTTGTCCGCGATCGCGGGCATCGAAGCGTGGCCACTCCGTCCGCGCACGCGCAGGAGGAACGGCGCACTCATCTTCTCCGCCACGGAGCAGATGTAGAAGGGCTTGCCGCCCAGCACCAACCGATCGCCCGAGCCCTCGTTGATCAGGTAGTCGCAGCGAACCGCGTCGGGCTCCGCCTCGCACAGCCACTGCGCCCCGAAGCCCGCGCCAACCTCCTCGTCGGCCGTCGCCGCGAAGATCAGGTCGCCGGCGGGCTCGAAGCCCTCTCGCGCCAGCGAGGCGATCGCGACAGCGCTCGCCGCGACCTGGCCTTTCATGTCCAGGGCACCCCGCCCCCACACCTCGCCGTCGCGAAGCTCGCCGCCGAACGGGTCGGCTGACCATTCGGACGCGTCCGCCAGCACGACGTCCGTGTGCGACAGGAAGAGCAGCTTCGGACCGTCGCCGCGCCCGGGAATCCGCGCGACGAGATTCGCGCGCTCCGGCACCTTCGCGTAGAGCTCGCAGGAGACACCGCTCGCCTCGAGGTAGTTGCGGAGAAGCTCCGCGGCGGCGGTCTCGTTCCCGGGCGGGTTGGTCGTGTCGACGCGGATGAGCTCCTGAAGGAGCTCGGTGACCTCGTCGCCGAGCGCGACGGCCGCCATCCTCAGTCCTCCTCCTCCTTGGCGCGGGCGGTCAGCTGGTTGCGAGCTCGCCAGAGAGCCGGGAAGAAGTTGTGGTGGATCATCTTCCCGAGCACCTCGACGGGTGTCCCCTGCGTGCCGACGACCTGGTCGCCGATGATGCGCGCGACCACCTTGTAGTGGCGTATGCGCCACATCGTGATGCGCTCGTCCCACTCGACGAGCGCCTCGGCGAGCTGGTACAGCTCCTCGTGCTCACGTCCCTGGACATAGACCTCGACCTGGTCCAGGCCCGCAGCGGCGACCGCCTCCTCGAATGCCTG
>DATDDZ010000158.1:0-13541 GCA_036523555.1 Gaiellaceae bacterium | reverse complement strand
CTCAAGGAGCTCGTCGTCCGGAAGGGCCGTCTCGGCGTCAGGCGAGCGCTCGAGCTCGCGATCGAGATCGCCCGTGCGCTCGCGTTCGCGCACGAGCACGGGCTCGTGCACCGCGACGTCAAGCCCCAGAACGTCCTGCTGAACGGCGACGGCGACGCGAAGGTGACCGACTTCGGGATCGCCCGCACTCTCGACGTGGAGAGCGGGATGACACAGACCGGGACCGTGCTCGGGAGCTCGAGTTACATCGCACCGGAGCAGGCGAGCGGCAGCCCGGTCGACGCGAAGTCCGACGTCTACTCGCTCGGGGTCGTCCTGTACGAGCTCCTCGCCGGCGAGGTGCCGTTCCCCGGGGAGAGTTTCGTCGCGGTCGCCCTGAAGCACGTCCACGAGCCGGCACCGAGCCTGCGCGACGTCCGGGGGGACGTGCCCCCTCGCGTCGTGGCGGCGATCGACCGTGCGCTCGCGAAGGACCCAGACGAGCGGTTCCCGACCATGGGCGCATTCGCCGGCGAGCTCGAAGCGTGCCTGCGAGAACTCGACACCGACACCGACGCAACGCTGCTCGTGCCGCCACGCCCGCCGAGCACGGGCCGCCCCGACCGGTCCGTGTGGCCCGTCATCATCACGCTCGTCTCCCTGATCGCCATCGGGGCGATCGTCGCTGGGCTCCTGAAGTTCCGCGGCGACGGAACGCCTGCCCAGGCGAACGGACGGCCGATCCCGCTCAGCGGGGTCACCTCGTACGACCCCTACGGCGACAACAAGACGGAGCACAGCGACCAGGTTCACCTCACGACCGACCACAACCCGAGCACCTTCTGGTCGACCGAGCAATACCGGTCGTTCGACAAGCCGGGAGTCGGGATCGTCCTCGACGCCGGCAGCCCGCTGGTGATCTCCTCGCTCCGCCTCAGGACCGACACTCCCGGTTACGCGGCCGAGATCAGGGCGGGCAACAACCTGGCCGGCCCCTTCAGCCCGGTGTCGAGCTCCGGAACGGTCGCCGCCGTCACGACATTCGAGCTGCACGTCACCGAGCCGATGGAGTACTACGTCGTCTGGATCACGAAGCTCGCCGCAGGCAGCGACGTGGCGCACGTCGGCGAGGTCACCGCGCTCGGCTTGTAGCCGGGCGAATCAGTACTCGAGCTTCGAGCGCCGCTCGTGACGTTCGACGGCGAGTGCGATCAAGCGCCGCAGGAGCTCGTCGTACGGCACGCCCGAAGCCTCGAAGAGCTTCGCATAGACACTCGTCGCGGTGAAGCCCGGGATGGTGTTGAGCTCGCCGACGACGACGCGCTCGCCCTCGAGCACGAAGCAGTCCACGCGTGCCATGCCCTCGCAGTCGGTGACCCGGAAAGCCTCGACCGCCGTCCGTTGCACCTGCTCGATCACCTCGCCCGGCAGGTCCGGCGGAATGAGGAGGCTCATGCCGCCCTCGTCGTACTTCGCCGAGTAGTCGTACCACTCGTGGCCGAGCGGCACGATCTGCCCGGGCAGCGACGCGACCGGTCCCAGGTTGCCGAGCACGCCGACCTCGACCTCGATCCCGTCGAGAAACTCTTCGATCAACACTTTGTCGTCGTGGCGGAACGCGAGCGCAACCGCGTCATCCAGCTCGCGCTCGTCGTGGGCCTTGCTGATGCCCACGGACGATCCGAGCCGCGCCGGCTTGACGAAGCAGGGAAACCCGAACGGGTTCTCGATCGCGTCGCCCGTCCGCAGCGCGACGTGCTGCGCCACGGAGATGCCGCTGTCACGCAGGACCTTCTTGAACAGGTCCTTGTCCATGCAGAGAGCCGAGGCGGCGACTCCGGCGCCGACGTATGGCACACCGGCGAGCTCGAGGAGCCCCTGGACGGTGCCATCCTCGCCGAACGGCCCGTGGAGGATCGGCAGGACGACGTCCACCGCACCGAGCGTCGCGGGCGCGTTCGTCGCGGGCACCGGCAGCGTCTCCGCCACCGTCCCGTCGCCCGTGCCGAGCTCCCAGCGACCGTCGCGGCCGATGGCGACGGTGACGACGTCGTAGCTCTCGGGGTCGAGCGCTTCGAGTACCGAGCGGGCCGAGGCGAGCGAGATCTCGTGTTCCGACGAGCGCCCGCCAGCGAGGACAGCGACCCGAATCCGTGTCACCTCGGGGTCGGGCTGCCTGTGAACTTGCCCACAGCGATCGTGACGGTGCTGCCCTGGGGCGCCTGCGACCCCCCCGGCGGGTCCTGGGTCTGGACGATCCCGTCCTGGCTCGGGTCGCTCACGTCCTGGGTGACGATGCTGACCTTGAACCCGGACGCCTTGAGCTGTGTCTGCGCGTCCCGCTGGGTCAGCGTCGTCACGTCGGGCACGGTGGACGTCTTGGGGCCTTTCGAGATGCTGAGCGTGATCGTCGTGCCGGGGTTCTGGAGCGTCCCGCCCGCGGGCGACTGATTCACCACCGTGCCCTTCGGCTGATCGGAGTCGACATCCGGTCCGCGCGCGACGGCAAAGCCCTTCGCCTGGAGGGCCGAGGTCGCCGACTCGAAGCTCGAGCCGACGACGCTCGGCACGGCGACCTGCTGCGGCCCCTTCGAGACCTGCACCGTCACCTTCGAACCCTCGGTCACGACGGCGCCGGCACTCGGGGTTTGCAGGACGACCTCGCCCTGGGGCTTGTCGGATGCGACCTGCACCGTCTTACCCTTGAGGTTCGCGTTCTGCAGGTCGGAAAGCGCGCGGTCGACCTGCTCCCCGACGACGTCGGGCACCTTCGTCTTCGGCGGGCCCGTGGAGACGTAGATCGTGACGAAATTGCCCTTCTGCGTTCGCTCCCCAGGCTGCGGGCTCTGCCGGAAAACGTACGTGGCCGGGAATCTCGGATCGGCGTTCGCCTGACGGACGGGCTGCGGCTTGAGGCCGATGTTGCGGATCTTCTTGTCAGCGTCGATCTCGCGGATCCCGAGATAGCTCTCGACGGCGATCGTCTTCGACCCGCTGAGCTGCTGCTGGATCTGGTCGTAGAGGAAGTAGCCGCCGACGATGGCGCCGAGTACGAACACGAGTGCGACCAGCCACGGCCAGAGGGCTCGGCGGCGGCGCTCGTCGTAGTCATAGTAAGCCGGCGGTGGTGCGTAGGGGACCGGCTCCCGTGCCCGTGCTCCCGCGGGCACCTCGGTGATCGCAGTAACCGCCGGCGGGGGGCGGGAGATGATCGCCGTAGCGGCCTCCTCCGTCGCGGGCGAGACAGCGACGCCCTTCGCGACGCGCTTGAGGTCGGCGTCCATCTCCTCGGCGCTCTGGTAGCGCTCGGACGGATCCTTGGCGAGCGCACGCATGACGATCAGATCCAGATCGCGCGGCACCTCGGCGCGCTTCGAGGACGGTGCGTCGGGAATGCGCGAGAGATGCTTCATCGCGATCTCAACCGGTGTGTCGCCGCTGAACGGGACGACTCCCGTCAGAAGCTCGTAGAGGACGACGCCGACCGAGTAGAGATCTGACGTCTCGTCGACCGGTGCGCCCTTCGCCTGCTCGGGCGAGAGGTACTGCGCGGTGCCGATGATCGAGCCGGCCTCGGTCATCTGGCTCGTGCCCGCGCGCGCGATGCCGAAGTCCGTCACCTTGAGTCGGCCCTCGCCGTCGACCAGAACGTTGTGTGGCTTGATGTCGCGGTGGACGATGCCGTGGCGGTGCGCGAAGCGAATCGCGGCGAGGATCTGCCGCGCGTAGTCGATCGCCAGATGGATCGGCGCCGGGCCGCGCGCAACGATCAGCTCCTTCAGGGAGCGCCCGTCGAGATACTCCATCGCGATGTAGTAGGTGCCTTCGGCCTCCCCCCGGTCGTAGATGGAGACGATGTTCGGGTGCGAGAGCCCGGCGGCGTTCTTCGCCTCGCGGCGGAAGCGCTCGACGAACTGGTCGTCGCCCGCGTGACGGTCGTCGAGGATCTTGACGGCCACGCGCCGCCCGAGCACCTCGTCCTCGGCGAGATAGACGTTGGCCATCCCCCCGGTGCCGAGCTTGCGGACGATCCGGTAGCGACCGTCGAAGAGGGTGTTGATCAGCGTGTCCGAAACGGCCATATCTGCGTCCCTGCAGGGTAGGGATTCGCCCCTACCGGAGCAGCGCCTCCATCACTTGTCTCGCGATCGGCGCGGCGACCGTCCCGCCGAACCCGCCGGCCTGGTTCTCCACCACCACGGCGATCGCAATCTTCGGCGCGTCTGCGGGGGCGAACGCTGCGAACCAGGTGGTGTTGATGTTCCCGCGCCCGATCTCCGCCGTGCCGGTCTTGCCCGCGACCCGGATCCCCGGAATCTGCGCCGCCGTCCCGGTGCCGCCGCTGACGGCGAGCTCCATCATCTGGGTCAGCTCGGCCGCCGTCTGCGCCTTGATCGGCGTGCTGAGGACACGCGTTTTCAGATGCGTGATCGTCTTCCCGGACGGAGACAGGACGCGCTCGACCAGCTGCGGCCTCATCAGCACGCCGTGATTCGCGATAGCCGCGGCGACCATTGCCATCTGGAGGGGCGTGACCTGCAGGCGCTCCTGGCCGAAGGCGAGCCGTCCGGGATCGACCTGAAACTGTGGCTGTTTCGGGTCGAACAGGCGGCCGTGGTAGTAGAGCCCGCTTGCGATCCGCTCGTTCGCGGGAGTCTCGAGCGGCGGCAGCGAGTAGAAGCCGAACCGCTTCGCATACTCCAGAACCGTTCCTGCGCCGAGCGCCTTGCCGACGTTGCAGAAGACGGAGTTGATGGAGTGCTCGAACCCCGTCGAAAGGTCGACGTGGCCGAATGCCTCCGGGGCCTCGGGATTCCCGGCATTGCGGACCTGCTTCCCGTATTCGATGCAGTAGCCCGGGTCGTAGAAGGGTGACGACGGGGTGAACCGGCCCGTGTCGAGGGCGGCGGCGGCCGTGACCATCTTGAAGGTGGAGCCCGGCTGGTAACGGCCGGCGGTCGCGCGGTTGAGCAGCGGCGCGCCGCAGGGCGCGTTCGAGCGCGTGGCCGCCCGGAAGCGCTTCTCGATCAGGTTCGGGTTGTAGCTCGGGCTCGTCGCCATCGCGAGGACTCGACCGGTCGAGGGCTCGAGGGCGACGACCGCCCCGCACTTGCCCTGCAGCAGGCGCCGCGAGAGCGCCTGAAGGTTCGGCCTGAGCGTGAGGAAGACGTCGTTCCCCGTCACCGTCGAGCCCTTGAGCTTGTCGAGGGTCGACCGGAAGACGGTGTCGAGGTTCGCGTTCGAGCCCGTCAGGTAATCGTTGTACGACTGCTCGAGCCCCGTGCGGTTGCGAGTTTGCGTCGAGTAGCCGACCACGTCCGAGAAGATCGGGCCGGTCGGGTAGCGCCGGAAGTAGAGCGTCTGACCGCTGATCCTCTTCGCGACATTGACGGCGAGGGGCGTGCCGCCCGCGGCGAAGATCTTGCCGCGCTTGATCGTGAACTGCGCGACGAGCCGGATCTCATTGTCTTGCCGAGCGGCGAGCCCGGCGTTCGCCCACGTCTGCCAGTAGGTCGTGCCCACGATCAGAGCCGCGAGCAGGGCGAGGCCGACGGCGGCGATCTGGGAAACCTGCTTGTTCATCGCAACATCTCCCGGTTGGCGCGGTTCGAGACGAGCAGGAGCCCGGCCACGAGCAGGAAGTTCGCGACGATGCTCGAGCCTCCGTACGAGACGAAGGGAAGCGTGATCCCCGTCAGCGGGATGATCCGCAGGATGCCGCCGACGATGATGAACGTCTGCAGCGCGAACCCGAACGTGAGGCCGGCGGCGAGCAGCTTCGAGAAGCCGTCCTGGGCGAGCAGCGACGTGCGCATGCCGCGCAACACGAAGATCATGTAGACGAGCAGGAGGGCCGAGGCTCCGATCAGCCCGAGCTCCTGCGCGAGCGCGGAGTAGATGAAGTCGGTGTTGAGGTCGGGAATGATCGGGGTGCCGCCGATCGTCTGGAACGTCCCCTTGCCGAGGCCGGTCCCGCCGTACTGCCCGTTCCCGATCGAGTAGAGCGACTTGACGAGCTGGAAGCTCTGGCAGTTCTGGCGCAGGTCCAGCTGCCCCGAGAGGGGGCAGTAGACCTTGTGATCGGTCCACGGGTGCAGCCAGATCGTCACGCGATCGCGGACGTGCGGCGTGACGCGCCAGACACCGACCGCTCCGACGAGGAACAGCCCGAGCCCGGCGGCGACGTAGCCGATGCGCGCGGTCGCCATGTAGAGCATGGCGAGGAAGATCCCGAAGTAGAGAAGGCCCCCGCCGAGGTCACGCGTCTCGAGCAGGACGAGCATCGCGATCACCCAGATCACCAGGAGCGGGCCCCAGTCTTTCGGGCGCCCCTGCGCGAGCACCTCGCGCTTCTCGCGCATGTAGCCCGCGAGGAAGACGATCAGCATCACCTTCGCCAGCTCACCGGGTTGGAACCGCAAGCCGCCGATGTGCACCCACAGGCGCGCTCCGTTCACGGTCAGCCCGATCAGCGGCAGGGCCGGCAGCGCGAGAAGCGCGATGGCGCTGAGGCCGAACAGGTACTTGTACGACTCGAGGCGCCGGTAGTCATGGCGCAGTAGCAGGAGGGCGAGCGTGAACAGCACGACGCCGACGACGATCCACCCGGCCTGTCGAAATGCGTCGTTCGGGCGGAGCCGGTAGATCTCCGTGAGCCCGAGCGCCGTCAGCAGCGCGACGATCGGCAGCAGGTAGGGATCGGCGAACGGCACCGTGTAGCGCACCACGAGGTGGGCGAGCAGGTAGACGGCGAAGAAGAGGCCCGCATAGGTGAGCGAGGCCGTCGAGACGACGGACTTGCGAGCGATGTAGACACTGGCGAACCCAACCGCCGTCAAGGCGCCGACGGCGATCAGGAACGCGAGCTCGCGGTTGCGAAGGCTCAGAGCACCAACCTCAGGACCAGGACGAGCGCGATCGCGGCCAGCAGCGCCGAGACCACGAGCCAGGCCACGAGCCGGCGGAGAAGATGCCGGCGCCGCTTCCCCGCGGGGGCCGGCCCGGCATCGGCTACGACCGGAACGCCGTCGGCCTCGGTGAGCGTGTCCTCGTCCTCCGCGTGCTCGGCCCGAGGGACCGCCTGCTCGCGCGTGTCGCCGTCACGGACGAGCACCGTGTCGGCGATCTCGAATGCGACAACGGTGATGTTGTCCTCCCCTCCGCCTCTGTTCGCGGCGCCGACGAGCGCCCTGAGCGCGCCCTCCAGGTTCCCGCGATTGCCCTCGACGAGGTCGAGGATGCTGCTGTTCGGCACCATCGTCGTCAGGCCGTCCGAGCAGAGCAGGAAGAGGTCGCCGACCTCCGCCGCGATCGTGAACGTGTCGACGTCCACGTCCGGGTCCGTCCCGAGTGCCCGCGTGATCACCGACCGTTGCGGGTGCGTCTCAGCCTCCTCGGGCGACAGCTTGCCGCTCCGCATCAGCTCGGCGACAAGCGAGTGGTCCTCCGTGAGCTGCTCCAGCGAGCCGCCGCGGATCAGGTACGCCCGCGAATCGCCGACGTGTCCGAACGCGACCTGTCCGTTCTCCACGAGCGCAACAGTGATCGTCGTCCCCATCCCGGATACGTTCGGGTCGGCAGTGGAGCGGTCGTAGATCCGGCGGTTCGCCTCCTGGATCAGCGAGACGATCCGCGCCTCCCCGCCCCGTTCCGTGCGGCCCTCCTTGACCGCTCCGGCCGCGAGCCGGGAGGCCACCTCACCCGCCTGCGCGCCGCCCATGCCGTCCGCGACCGCGAACAGCGGCGGCTCGATCACGTACGCGTCCTCGTTGCGACGCCGCTTCCGGCCGGGATCGGTGATCGCGCCGACAGGGCCGAGGCCGCTCACGGCTCGAACCTCAGGTCGGTCTCGCCCACGCGGACGACGTCACCCTTCGTGAGCCGCCGCGGCGTCTCGAGCTTGGCCCCGTTGAGGTATGTCCCGTTCGTCGACCCCAGATCCTGCACCCAGACGCCGTCGGCGCGAGGCTCGAAGCGTGCGTGCCTCGCGGAGGCGTACTCGTCGGCAGGGATCGCGATGTCGTTCTGGCTTCCACGCCCGATCGTCATCACGGCCGAGTCGAGCTCGAAGCGCCGGCCTGGGGCGAGATCGCCGCTCTTCACGACGACGAGCCGGCCGCTCGGCTCGAGGCGCGGGATTGCGGGCCCCACTCCGCCGGCGGCCGAGGGCGAAAGAATGAAGCTCTCCTGGGGGACGCGGAGGTCCCGGCTCCCGGTACGGACGATGCGCCAGATGAAGAGGTAGAGCAGCACCAGGAACGCGATCTTGAGGGCGAGAAGGACCTCGTCGACCGCGGCGGAGTCGTAGATCATCCCGATTCCAGCGAGAAGACGACGTCGGTCGAGCCGAGCGTGAACCTGTCGCCGTCGCGGAGCTTTGCGCGCTTCACGCGCTTCCCGTTCACCTGGATCCCGTTTGTCGAGCCGAGATCGACGATCCAGTAGTCCGTTCCCTCCTGCCTGAGCTCTGCGTGCCGCCTCGAGACGTTCGCGTCCGGCACCTGGATGTCGCAATCCCGCGACCTGCCGAGCACCGCGCGCTTCTGCTTGACCTCGTGGCGGCCGCCGTCGAACGTGAGCGCAGCCGTCTCGGGATCGACGCCGAGCTCCTCCGCGGAGACCGCCTGCGTCGGAACGGGCGAGCTCGACTTGTAGATCATCGTCGCGCCGGGGGCGACCTCCTCGAGGGGCTCTCCCTCGGGACGGCCCCCCTCCGGCTGGGCCATTCGCGTCGCAATCCCGAACTCACCGAGATCGAGGTCGGCATCGGTCTCGAACAGCACCCGCGGAGACGTCAGCAGCGCGTAGTCCTCGCGCCGGGCGTGCTGCGCGAGGTACTCCTGCAGCTCTCCCTTCAGGTTCTCTTCGTAGCTCGTGAACTGCTCGCGGTCGGCGGGCGACAGGTAGATGCTGTACTCGTTCGGGACGTAGACGCGGGACACCGACACGGTCCGGTGATCGTCCATCTCCTTCGCGAGCTTGCGTGCGAGCTCGACGGGCTGCACGTTCGTGCGGAAGGCGCGGCCGAAGATCCCTTCGAAGAGGGCCTCGATCTTGTGTTCGAGTGCGCGCAGGACCATGGGACCGGGATACCCGGCGATCGATGCTAACGAACGGCTACTGCAACACAGGTTGCCCAAACCGCCACGACGAGGGGGACCGAAGTGACGGCGGGAACCGCAAGGACGGAAGCGGCGAGGAACCCTGCCCCCAAAGCGGCGATCGCCCAGGGACCGCGCGCACGCGCCAGAGGAAGGAGCACGGCGACCGCAGCAAGCACGACGGCCTCGACGGCGAGGGCCGGTCTCGACAGGAGCGAGCTCCCGAGGACGGAGGCGATGTCGAACGGATCGCCGCTCGCGGCCACGCCGAGCCCCCGCGGAGGGGTCGCTCCGTCGAAGGGCATCGGCACGTTCCTGATGCCGGCGACCAGCCCGGCGACGAGGACGGCCGCCGCGACCTGCACGCCGCGCCGAAACGTCGAGCGGACCGTCTGCACGGCCAGGGGCAGGAGGCCGAGCGCCGAAAGCGGCGCGAGCAGGGGGCCGAGCGAGAAGAGCAGGCCCTGCTCGGGCTCACGCCAGGCCAGGACCAGGAGCCCGAGCGCCGCGAACGCGTAGAGGACGGCCGCCCCGAGGGCGAGGTTTCCGAGCGGGAGGAGCGGCACCGCGAGCGTCAGCGCCAGCCCGGCCCGCGGGCGCAGGAAGGTGACCGCGGCAGTGAGCGCTCCCAGGCCGAATGCCCAGCCGGCTGGGTAGAAGGGGACCGCCCAGGCTGTCCAGCCTGCGACGAGCGCCGCCAGGACCGCGGGGACGAGCCTCGGGGCGACCGCAGGCAGTGCGAGCCCCGGCCCCCGCCCCCGCGTTCGGCTCCTGCGCTTCCGGCCGGCGACGCGCAACGCGTCCGCAAAGGCGGCTGCGCTGGGACGCCGGCCCGCGTCGAGGTCGAGCGAGCGAGCGACAGCGCCCAGAAGCGAGCGCGGCAGGTCAGGCCTGAGCGTCTCGAGCGGCGGCGGCCCTGTCTCGATCGCGCGGGCCGTGTCGAGAAGGGAGCTGCGCCAGAACGGATGGCGGCCGGCGAGAGCCTCCCAGAGCATGACGCCCACGGCCCAGACGTCGGCGGCCTCCGTGGTCAGCTCGCCGGCGAGCCGCTCGGGCGCGATGTAGGCGAGCGTCCCGGGGACGTCGCCTTGCGCCGTGAGCGTCTCGGCCTCCCGCATCTTCGCCAGGCCGAAGTCGAGCACGCGGACCGAGACGTCCCTGCCCTCGGCAAGCAAGACGTTCGACGGCTTGACGTCTCGGTGGACGATCCCGCGGGCGTGCGCGTGTGCAAGCGCCTCGAGAATCTGCACCGCTGCCTCGATCGCGGCCGCGTCGTCGAGGTCGCCGCCGCGCAGGGCCTCCCGGAAAGTTCGTCCCGGAACGTACTCGTAGGCGATGTAGACGTGGCGGGAGTCCCGCCCGAAGCCGTAGACACGCTGGCAGCCGGGATGGCGGAGCCGCGCCGCGGCCTCGGCCTCCCGCTCCGCGCGCGCGGCGGTCTTGCCCTCGCGGGGGACGATCTTGAGCGCCACGTCGAGGCCGTTCTGCTCGTCGCGAGCGAGCCACACCGAGCCCGATCCGCCGCTGCCGAGCGGCCGAAGCGGCCGATACCGGCCGAGGACGAGGTCGCTCTGGACCAGGGCTGGAGCGGTGCTTCGCATCGGCCCCCCTGGGTTGGCGAGAGCGGGAGCAAGTCCTTCACCGGCCGTCACTCGGGTTAGAGTGAACGCGGCTTCGGCTGGATCCCAACGCCTTTCGGCCATATGACCGAGCGCGACAGCGACATCGAGTTCGACTTCTTCGACGAGCCCGAGACCGAGGAAGCAGCCGAGCGGACCCGTTCACCCCGCCGGCCAGCACCCGGTGGCCCTCGCCGGCCCGTGCGCCCGCCCGCGGGGCTCATCCCGATGCTTCGGCTGGCCGGGCTGATCGCGTTCCTGATCATCGCGGTGGTACTGGTGGTCGTGGGCGCCCGCGGCTGCGCCGCGAGTAGCAAGCACGACCGGTACAAGGCCTATATCGACGACGTTCGCGGCATCGCCGGCAGCTCGGAGCAGGTCGGCAAGGACCTGAACAGGACGCTGTCGGCGACGGGGATCAAGGAGAGCCAGCTCGAGACGAAGATCAAGGGCTACGCGGCCACCGAGCAGCAGCTCGTCTCGCAGGCCCGCAACATCAAACCGCCCGGCCCGCTCCGGGTCGAGCACGACCATCTGATCGAGGTACTCCAACTCCGAGCCAGCGGGCTGAGCCGCCTTGCGGACGCGTTCAGGCAGACCGCTACCGCCCCGGCAAAGAACGCCACGACCTCGGGCCGGCTGCTCGCCGACCAGACCCGCCTCCTGGCGGCCAGCGACGTCAACTGGGACTTCTACGTCAAGGAGCCCACCCAGAGGGAGCTGCAGAACCAGGGCGTCTCGGACATCGGAGGCGTCCCGGGCTCGACGATCTTCCCGAACCCCGACCTCGCCAGCACGCTGGCGATGACGAACGTCTGGCAGAGGGTGCACGGCGCCGCCACGGGCGGGACCCCCGGCGGGAACCACGGCAGCGCACTCGTGTCGGTGACGGCGCTCCCGGACGGCAAGAAGCTCAACGTCAGCGGGGCCGCGAGCGACAACCAGATCACAGCCTCGACCGACCTCGCCTTCCAGGTCGCCGTCCAGAACTCGGGCGACTTCCAGGAGTTCAACGTGGGAGTGAATCTGACCATCCAGAAGTCGCCGAAGCCGATCGTGCTGAAGAAGAAGATCGACGTGATCAACGCCGGGCAGACGAGGACGGTGACGTTCACGAACATCGACCTCAACGGGCTCTTCGGGCTCCCGACGACCGTCAAGGTCGACGTCCTGCCGGTCCCGGGGGAGAAGACGGTGTCGAACAACTCCGCCGAGTACAAGGTCATCTTCTCGCTCGGCTGATGATTGCCTCGACCGCGGAGTGGATCGCGATCGGAGGCTCGACGCTCGCCGGGATCGCCGTCGTGGTCTCGGCGCTGGCGTGGGGGAAGCTCCGGGCCGTTCGAGCGGGCCAGCGCGTGCTTCTCGGCGGCGGCAAGGAAGACCTCGTCGACTTCGCCGTCTCTCTTCAGGCGCGCATCGACGACCTGCACCGGGCGGTCGACGAGGTCGCGGCCGGGCTGTCGAGGGTCGACCGGCGCGTCGACACCGCGGTCTCGAAGACGTCACTCGTCCGGTACGACGCCTACGAGGGAGCCGGCGGCCAGCAGTCGGCCTCGATCGCGTTGCTCGACGCCGGTCGCAGCGGCGTCGTCGTCAGCGCGATCCAGGGTCGCGACTACGCCCGCATCTACGTCAAGGAGCTCGACCGCGGACGCCCCTCGGTCGCGCTCTCGCCCGAGGAGGAGGAGGCGGTCGAGCGCGCGATGGCGGGTTCTAGCTAGATTTTCGGCCCAGATGCAGCAGGTTCTCGTCCTGAATGCGAGTTACGAGCCGCTCAATGTCACGACCGTGCGGCGTGCCCACGTGCTCGTGTTCAAGGGCAAGGCGGAGGTGATCGAAGAGCTCGACCAGCCGCTCCACTCCGCAACCGACACCTACCCGTGGCCGCACGTCATCCGGCTCGTCGCCTACGTCCGCGTGCCCCGGGCGGTGCAGCGGAAGATCTCGAGACGCGCCCTGTTCGCACGGGACGGCTGGCGCTGCGTCTACTGCGGGACGAGCGCGGGGCGGCTCACCCTCGACCACGTCATCCCTCGCTCGCGCGGCGGAGAGTCGGTGTGGGAGAACGTCGTCACCGCCTGTGCGCCCTGCAACCACCAGAAGGGGAACCGAACGCTCGAGGAGGCGCGGATGGAACTCGTCCATCCGCCGAAGGCGCCGGCACCCGTCCTCTTCATCCGGCTGGCGGCACCGAGGATCCCGAACGGCTGGCAGCCGTACCTCGCGCAGTTCGGCGGCGCGGCGGCCTAGCGGATCAGCCGCGCTCGACCGGCAGGCCGAGCTGCTCCCATTCGCTCCACGATCCCGGGTACAGGCGCCCGTCGCGGCCGGCGAGGTGGAGGAGATGGAGGGTCACGGTTGCAGTGACACCTGAACCGCAGTAGGCCACCAGGTCTCCGTCGGGAAGATCGGGGAGAGGCTCGTGCCAGGGAGCGTTGAGCGACCCGGGGATGCGGCCTGGCACCCGGTCGATCGGATTCGCCTCGCCTCGCCAGCGCGACGAAACGCGCGCGTCGACGACGACGAGATCCTCCAGCCGTCCCGCGAGCTCCTCGGCCGTGGCGATGTCATCCGCACGCGGACGCAGGACGAGCTCGCACGGCTCCGCCGGCTCGTCGCCGCTCGTCAGTGGTCCGCGCCAGGACTCGAGGTCGATCACCGCACAGCCGTCGTGGCCGAAGTGGCGCAGAAGCCACCAGAGTCGCTCCGCTCCTCCCATGTTCCCGTAGGCGACGACGAACACGCCGGCGCCGATGCCGGCGGCACCGGCCGCACGGGCGAAAGACTCGGGCTCGGGCAGCGGGTGCCGGCCGCGCGCTCCCGGCTGCGAGGCAAGGTC
>DATDDZ010000157.1:0-2332 GCA_036523555.1 Gaiellaceae bacterium | reverse complement strand
GCGACCGGCTGCGCACGCTCTGGGATTTCGACGACCTCGACGCGACCGAGCAGAGGCTTGAAGCGCAGCTCGACGAGGAGCGCACCGATCCGGGTCGCGCGGAAGTTCTCACCCAGCTCGCGCGTGTCCACGGACTGCGGGGTGCGTTCGACGAGTGCGAGAAGCTGCTCGTCGAAGCGGAGGCCCTGGCCGGGACGGATGCGGTGGCGTGCGCGCGCATCGATCTCGAGCGCGGACGGAAGCTCCGGTCGAGCGGTGACGTCGCCGGCTCGCTGCCGTTGTTCGAGTCCTCGTTCGCGACGGCGCTCGCGGCGGATCAGGACTTCGTCGCGATCGACGCCGCCCACATGGCGGCGCTCGCGGCGGGCAACCGCGGCGCCTTCGTGGGGTGGACCCAGAGGGGGATCGAGCTCGCCCGCTCCTCGGGCACCACCTATTGGCTCGGCCCGCTCAACAACAACCTCGGCTGGGAGCTTTACGAAACGGGGGAGCTCTCGGAGGCTCTGGACGCCTTCCGGGAGGCGCTGGACGCGCGGGAGCAGGACCCCGGCAGGCCGGCCGAGATCGAGATCGCCCGCTACTGCGTCGGCAAGACGCTCCGGGCCCTGGGCCGTCCCGACGAGGCGGCAGCCCTGCTCGAGCGGTGCGTCGCTTCGAGCCCCGACGATTCGTTCTTCCACGAGGAGCTCGCCGAGGACTACGCGCTCCTCGGACGCAACGACGAGGCCGCCGCGCAGGCGACGCTCGCGTTGGCTCTCCTCGAGGAAGGCGAGACCGAGCGGGCGAGCCGACTCGGCGAGCTCGCCCGCGCGTGATCCCGTTCGCCTACCCGATCAGGTTGAAGACGAAGTCGAACTCGGTGCCTGCGGGGTTGTGGTACTTGAGCTGCATCGAGCCGCGGACGTTCCGGTAGGCGCCGGTGCCGCCCGTGATCGCGACCGTGCTGTCGCCGGTGTCGAGGAACGGGCCCTCGACGGTGATCTGGCCGCCGGGAAGGAACGTCGTCCAATTGCATTCCCACGACTTGCCGACCTCGATGCGCACGCAGTAGCCCTGGTCGGTTCCGACCTTCTTCGTGTCCGAGCTGTCGAAGACGCCGTTGGCGAACGTGAGGATGTTGCCGGCCGAGTCGTCGGCCGTCCCGTTCGTCACGGCGTCGCTCGTCGCGTGCTCGATGACGTGGATCCTGCCGCCTTCACGCGAGCGAGAGCTGCCTGCCGTCGCGTTCACGACGGCGAACGTGAGGATTGCCGCGCCCAGCACCGCGGCGGGAATGAGCACCCGCTTCATCTCTCCCCCTTCCTTGTCAGTGCTCCCCTATGTGGGGATCGCTGCGCGGAGTTTGGTCCCACCACCCTCGGGGCTGTCAAGTGCCAGGGTCCCACCGAGCGCCTCCACCCGGTCGGCGAGCCCCCGGAGCCCGCTGCCGGCCGACATCGAGGCACCGCCTCGTCCGCGGTCGCCGACCTCGACGATCGCGACCGAGCCCTCCAGCCTGATGGAGACCGCGGCTCGATCGACCAGGGCGTACCTGGCGACGTTCGTGAGCGCCTCGGCGACGAGGTAGTAGACGGCGACCTCCACCCGTTCCGGCAGCCGCTCCGGGGGTAGCGCCTCGATTGTGACCTCGACGGGAGACCGCTCCGCGAGCGCGGTGATCGCGTCGCCCAGCCCCCGCTCCGACAGGACGGCGGGATGGATCCCGCGCGCGAGCTCGCGCAGCTCCTCCATGGCCAGATCGAGGTCGCGCCGGCTCTCGTCCAGCAGCTGCCGTGCGCGGTCGGGTCGGGCCTCGAGGCCGGCGGACGCGAGGCCGAGCTTGAGCGAGAGGCCGACGAGGTGCTGCTGAGCGCCGTCGTGCAGGTTGCGCTCGAGCCGCCGCCGCTCCGTGTCCGCGCTCTCGACGAGGCGCGCCCGCGAAGCCGCAAGCTCCTGCTCCGCGGTCTTCCGCTCGGTGATGTCGCGGATGAAGCCGGTGAACACGGGCGAGCCGGGCAGGTCGATCTGGGTGATGGTGAGCTCCACGGGGAACTCGGATCCGTCCGCGCGCATGCCGGTGATCTCGACCCGGCGGTCGAGATAGTTCCCCCCGCCGTGCTCGAGATAGCGGGCCAGCCCGCGGCGGTGACCCTCCCGCAAAGAGGGCGGGACGATCAGATCGCCGAGGTCCTCGCCGACCACGTCGTCTCGCGAGCGGCCGAACATCCGCTCTGCGGCGGGGTTGAACTCGAGCGCGCGGCCCCATTCGTCCATGGTGATCACCGCGTCGAGGGCCGATTTGAGGATCGCCTGGGTGAGCGCCTCGTCCTGCCTGGCCGACGCCTCCGCGCGG
>DATDDZ010000156.1:0-5901 GCA_036523555.1 Gaiellaceae bacterium | reverse complement strand
GGCAGAAGACACGTCTACAGGCGCAAGGGCCGGCCGTGTCCCCGGTGCGGCACCGAGATTCGCTCCTGGCCGCAGGGCGACGGCGCGCGGATGGCGTACTGGTGCCCGACCTGTCAAAGAGGAGAGGAACCGGGCGCGGCGTAACCGAGGTCGTGGCCGTACGCGCTCCGCACCTCTTCGAATGTCTCCGGGCGTTCGCGCTCGGCTCGTTCCGAGCCCTCCTTGCCGACCTGGAACGAGGATCGGAGCTTCCGTTCTCGTTCGAGGAGCACAGCTCGTTCGACCGGCCCGTCCTCTACGAGTACCGGCCGCTCGTCAAGCCCTTCATCGAGGCCCGCGCGCACGTTCTGCGGCGCCGGCCCGACGCCTCGCTCGCGGTGGAGGAGCTCAAACGGGAAGCGGCGGCGACGATCTTCGCGCGCGCGCACGCAGGCCCGCGCGCTGACGAGCACGACGCTCTCTTCACGAGCGTCCTGCTGCCGCTTCTCACTCGCACGGGCGAGCTGTGTGGAGGGTTCGACTGGGACGACGGCGCCTTCGTGCGGGCGTATGGAGAGATCGAGTCGTCGCTGTTCGGAAAGGGACACTCCTACGGAGCGGTCGCGCCGGTCGTCGGCATCACCACGGGCGGCTCGACGATCGACCTGGGCGGTGGACTCCGGCTGCGCCTGGCGGGAACCGGAGAGCTTGCGAAGCTCTGGCCGGAGGCGAACGGGCTCCTGCCGGACGACTTCGGCCGCGAGCCGGACCGGCTGTCCGTGCTCGAGCTCGAGCGCGCGCTCGAGGCGGGCGCGACCGAGCCGCCGGACGCTGCCGGGGAGCTGTCTGATGCGGTCACGGCGATCCGGCTCGCGACTGCGGCGCCGATCGCCGCCGGCCCCGTGCTGTTCGAGCGGCTCGACTGGCGGCCATATGGGATCCGGCCCGTTCTCCCCATCGCCGCAACGCAGCCCGCGGGCGAGCCTGCCCGTCTCGACGCGTTTCGCGCCTCCCTCGCGGCCGATCTGCTCCCGCGGCTCGCGCTCGCCGACGAGGACCCCGAGCTCGGTGAGGCGCTCGATCGCTGGGAGCTCTCCTTGTTCCAGGACGGCCCTTTCCGCTCGGAGCAGCTTCGCGAGGCGCTCGCCGCCCTGCTCGGGGGGAGCGACGGGCTCTGGGCGGCCGCGGTCCGGGGCGCGATCCTCCTCGGCGACACGCCCCAGGCGCGCGCGCGGCTTCAGGACCTCCTGTCGGGCGATCCGGATCCGGACGTGATCCGCCGCGCGCTGGTCGAGACTCTTCTGCACGGCGACCGCGCGGAGCTCGTCGCGTCGCTCGACGAGTCGATCCTCGGCTTGCGCGCGCGGCCTGAGATCGCCACCGCGCTGCGAGCCGCTGCCGGTTAGGCGCTCACGCTCGTCGCACGCGCAAGAATCTCGTCGACGCGGTCGGCAGACGGTGTCGCGCCGAGACGCTTGAACAGCTCCAGCGCAGCCGTCAGGCGCGACGTGGAGTCGAATGGTCTGCCAACTGCGAGGAGGCAGCGGCCTGCCCCGTAGAGGGCCGACGCCTCCCCGAGCACGTAGCCGTAGCCCGCCCAGCGCTCTGCTGCGTCCAGATAGAGCGCCAGAGCCGAGTCGGTTTCCCCGGTCCCTTCCGCGAGCACGGCCCTCGCCGCGACGACGGCGTGCCCCGCGCGCCCGAGCTCGAACGGGCTCAGCTCGAGCAGTCTTCGGCCGAGGTCGTGGTCACCGCCTGCAAGGGCGATCCTCACCAGCTCGGGAAGGTGTGCCGACGCCTGCGGGCTCGGGACATTGCCTATTGCCGTCTCGTACTCCTTCACGAGCTCGACTGCCGCGGTCAGATCGCCCTTCTCGGCGGCGACCGCCGCGGCCGCGCTCAGCGCAGGGGCTAGTGCCTGGGGATCTCTTGCCACGCGGCTGCGCGGAAGAAAGTCGTCGACGAGGGCCGAGGCCTCGGCGATCTGCCCTCGCTGGAAGAGCACGAGCGTCTTCTGCGGAAGCGCGATGAGGGTCTGGTAGCCGGCCGGCCGGCCGCGCTCCCACTCGATGACCTGGTCTGCGAGCCGCAGCAGCTCTGCCCATTCCCCGAGATCGAAGAGGGACCAGGTCATCTCTGCCTTGAGCCACATCTCGTTGCCGAGCATCCCTCTCCGCTGGGTGAACTCGATGCCGGTGCGATAGACGTCGGCGCTCGCCTCGGGGCTGCGCACCATCCACGCGGTGCTCCCGAGATTGCTGTAGCCGATTCCTGCTGTGTTGAGGTCGCCTGCCTCGAGCCCGACGCTGAGCCCGCGCTCGATGTCGTCGAGGCCGTCAGGATCACCGAGGTCGCAGCGCGCGATCCCTCGGTACTGCAGCAGGCGGCCTTCGAGATATCTCAGGCCCAGGCCCTCGACGAGAGGGAGTGCGTCCTCGATCTCGTCGAGGGCCTCCCGCGAGCGGCCGCCGATCGCGAGGCCTCCGATCCTACGTGTCCGTGCCTCGCCGAGCTCTCGACCCGGCGGGTGACGCTCGAGCAGCTTGATGGCGGCTGAGATGAGCTCTTCCGTCTGCCCCCGGTCCCCGCCGAGGAAGGAGAGATGAGCGCGCAGGACGAGTGCGCCGCCCTCGCCGAGCTCGTTGCCGGCTCTCCTGTACAGAGCGAGGGCCTCGTCGACGTACGTCCCCGTCGTGGTCCGGTCGATCTGGCACCACGCCGCCTTGCAGAGAACGTCGGCCCGCTCTGGTTCGTCAGGCTGGTAGAGATCGACCGCGCGCAGGTAGTACGAGTGCGCCTTGGTGAGGTCGAGAGAGGTGGCGCGGTCACCCGCGAGGACGATGAAGCGTCGTGCTTGCCGGACGAGCTCGTCTTCCTCGGAGCCCGTGGCGCGCGCAAGGTCGAGCGCCTGCTCGTAGTGGTGCGCGAGCAATTCGGCGTGATCGATCAGCCGCTCCCCCGCCATGCTCTCGATCCAGCGGGCGGCGGCGACGTGCTTGCGCGCGCGATCCGCGCGCGGGATCTGGCCGTACGCAACATCGCGGACGAGCAGGTGCCAAAAGGAATACTCGGCTTGATCGCGCACCGAGGAAGTGCGCGCCGAGCGCACCAGTTCCTTTCGCGCGAGCTCGTGCAGGCCGTCGCGGACTGCACCCGGCTCACGGTCGCCCATCGCAGCGACGACTCCCGCCCAGAACACCTTGCCGACGACCGCCGCGTCGTGCAGCAACGCCTTGCGGTCCGGCGGCAATGTGTCGAGGCGCGCCGCGATCAAAGCCTGGACGGATTCGGGTACGGGAATGTCCGTCTCGCGAAGCGCGCCGTCCTCGGTCAGCACGCCGCGATCGGCGAGCATCCGCACGAACTCCTCGGCGTAGAGCGGGTTGCCCCCGGCCTGCTCGAGCAGGGTCTTCTGAGTCTCTGCGGGAAGCACCGCCTTGTGTAGAAGGGCGGCGATGAGCCGAGCCGTGTCGCCCGGGGCGAGCGGGAAGAGCGAGACCGTGTTGGAGTTCCGCTTGCCGCCTCCCCAGCCCGGCTGCCGTTCGTAGAGCTCCGGCCGCGCGGTGCAGAGGACGAGCAAGGCGACGTCGGTCGACCAGTCGACGAGGTGCTCGACGAAGGCGAGCAGCGCATCGTCGGCCCAGTGCAGATCCTCGAAGACGAGGACGAGCGGACGCTGCGCGGCAACGCCCTCGACGAAGCGGCGCCACGCGGTGAACGACTCCTCGCGCTCGCCGGCCGCCGCTCCGGCCGTGCCGACCAGCGGCCCGAGCCGGACGTTGAGCCAGTCGCGCTCCGCGGGATCCTCCGATGCTTCCGCGACCGCGACCGCCAGCTTCGCGGCCGCCTCCTCCAAGGTGTCCGACTCCAGGATTCCGGCCTGGGCCTTCACCATCTCGCCGAGGGCCCAGTAGGTGATGCCCTCGCCGTAGGGGAGCGACCGGCCCTGACGCCAGAAGACGAGCTCGGGCTGGTCGTCGACCCAGCGCCTGAACTCCGCCAGCAATCGCGTCTTGCCGACGCCGGGCTCGCCCGTGACCGTCACGAGTTGCGTCGAGGAGTCCCGCAACGTTCGCGCGAACGTGGAGCGGAGCAGCGCGAGGTCGTCGACCCGCCCGATCAGCGGCGTCTGGGGAGTGGGGTCGAGATCGACACCGAAGCGGCGGCGCGCTGCCGTCGCCCGCCAGATCGGCAGCGGTTCTTTCTTCCCTTTGACCATGACGGCCTCGAGGGGCTCGTACTCGAACAGGGCCCGTGTCGTCCTGTACGTCGCCTCGCCGACCACGATCCCTCCGACCGGCGCGGCGCTTTGCAGGCGCGAGGCAGTGTTGACGACGTCGCCGGCGACGATGCCCTCGCCCTCCGCAGGCCTGGCGCCCAGCGTCACCATGGCCTCGCCCGTGTTCACCGCTCCCCGCACCGCGAGCTCGAGGCCGGGCGTCTCCTCGTTGAGCTCGTCGATGGCGGACAGGATCCTGAGTGCTGCGTTGACTGCGCGCTCGGCGTCGTCCTCGTGCGCGACGGGCGCTCCGAAGACGGCCATCACCGCATCCCCGACGAACTTCTCGACGGTGCCGCCGAAACGCTCGATCTCCTGCTTCACGCGCGCGTGGTAGGGACGAAGCCTGGCGCGGACGTCCTCCGGATCCGCAACTTCCGAGGCCGCAGTGAAGCCGACGAGGTCGACGAAGAGGACGGACACGACCTTGCGCTCCTCGCCGGCCGAACGAGTCGGCTCGGTCAACGCGGTTCCGCACGACCAGCAGAATCTCGCCCGCTCCGGGTTCTCCTCGCCGCAGGCAGGACACGCGGGCATGGAGAAAGTCTAAGAACTCACGATCTCTGCACAAATCCGTGCGCCCGCCCCAGGTACCGTCGACGGCATGGACGAGGCTCGCGCGGTGCTGGCCCGGCTCGACCGGATCGAGGCGCTCGAACGCGAAGGCGCTCCCCCCGGCGCCCTGCTCGAGGAGCTGCGCGGCCTCGTCCTCGCGGCGGAGGCCTGGGCGAAGCTCGAGGGAGACGCGCGGGCGCGAATCGCCGTCGAGCGCTGCGACGCCGCTCTGTCGACTCCTGTTGCGTAGAGTCGGGCGGAGTGGGGATCGCGCACTGGGACGAGCTCGAGCAGGTGCGGCGCGACCGGGGCCAGATGTCCGGAGCGTGGACCGATCTCGGAACGCCGGCCGGGAGCTATCGGTGCGGCGCGCGCAGGATCGAGCTCGGCTCCGGCGAGATGCCGACTCCGCCACACGTGCACGGCGAAGCGGAGGAGATCTACTACGTCCTCGCCGGCTCCGGGCTCACCCTGATGGACGACAAGGCGTACGAGATCCGTGCCGGCGACTGCATCGTCTACAGGAACACGCACGAGGCGCACACCATCCTCGGCGGTGACGACGGGCTCGACGTCGTGGCATTCGGTGGGCGGGAATATCTACCGAGCGGAGAGCTGCCCCGCGGCGGCTCGATGTGGTCGGTGACGGGCTACATCAAGATCGAGGACGGCCATCCGTGGGATCGCGAGCCGTGGCTGGAGTGGCCCGAGCCCGAGACCGACCGGCCGGCGACGATCGTCGCGACGTCGGACGTCGAGCCGGCAGTGCGCGGCGGGCGGCGCCGGCGCGACCTCGCGCTTGCAGCCGGCTCGCGCTGGACCGGACTGCGACACATCGAGCTCGACAGCGGCGCGCTCTCGGGGCCGCCGCATTGTCACTCCGCGGAGGAGGAGATCTTCGTCGTGCTCGACGGCGAGGGAGCCCTGGAGCTCACCGAGCCCGGCCCGTCATACGAGGTGTCGGAGAGTCATCCCGTGCGACAGGGGTCGATCGTCGCGCGCGCGCCCGGAACAGGCGTCGCGCACGCTTTTCGCGCAGGCGATCCGGGACTGACCTTGATCGCGTGGGGCACGCGGGAGCCGAACGA
>DATDDZ010000155.1:0-9558 GCA_036523555.1 Gaiellaceae bacterium | reverse complement strand
GCGAGCCCGGGGGGGTGCCGTTCCTCGTCGCGCGCGACGCGCTTCCCGTCGACACGAGCGACGAGCTCGGCGAGAAGGAGCTCGTGCGGCTCTTCCGGGCGCGCGGGGAGGAGCGGCAGCGCGTGTTCGCGGCCGCGGACCGGCTGCGCCGTGACGTCTGCGGCGACGAGGTGACGTACGTCGTGACGCGAAACATCCAGTACACGAACGTCTGCTACTTCCGCTGCGGGTTCTGCGCGTTCTCGAAGGGAAAGCTCGCGGCCAATCTCCGCGGCGCGCCATACCTCGTCCCGCACGAGGAGATCGTGCGCCGGTGCGAGGAGGCCTGGGAGCGCGGAGCGACCGAAATCTGCCTCCAGGGCGGCATCCATCCCGCGTTCGACGGCGACTACTACCTCTCGGTCGTCCGTGTGATCAAGGAGGCGCTTCCCGACCTGCACGTGCATGCGTTCTCGGCACTCGAGATCTGGCAGGGGGCCGCGACGCTCGGTCTTGCATTGCCCAACTACCTCGAAGCGTTGAGCGCGGCCGGGCTGGGCTCCCTGCCTGGCACAGCGGCCGAGATCCTCGACGACGACGTGCGCCGCGTGATCTGCCCCGACAAGGTGACCACCGCGCAGTGGCTCGAGGTCCACGATGCGGCCCACCGGGCCGGCCTTCGCTCGAACGTGACGATGATGTTCGGCCACGTCGACGGGCCGCGGAACTGGGCGCGCCATCTGCTCCTCGCGCGCGAGCAGCAGCGGCGCTCGGCCGGCTTCACCGAGTTCGTGCCGCTTCCGTTCGTGCACATGGAGGCACCGATGTGGCTGCGCGGGCAGGCGCGCTCGGGCCCGACCTTCGGCGAGACGCTGCTCGTACACGCGGTGGCCCGACTTGCGCTGCACCCGTGGATCACGAACGTGCAGGTCTCCTGGGTGAAGCTCGGGGCGCAGGGCGTCGCCGCCGCGCTTCGCGCCGGCGTCAACGATCTCGGCGGCACGCTGATGAACGAGTCGATCTCCCGAGCCGCCGGCGCGGAGCACGGACAGGAGTTCTCGCCGGAGCAGATGGAGAACCTGATCAGGTCGGTGGGTCGCATTCCCCGGCAGCGGACGACGCTGTACGCGGACGCGCCGGAGGAGCGCCGGCACGCGTCCTTCGGCGCTTTGCCGCTGGCCGAGCCCGTGAATCCGCCGGTCAAGGACGCGAGGCTCGTGGCGCCGCCGCGGCTCATCCGGCCGGGTTTCGCTACGGCTCGAGCCTGAGCAGGTCGTCGACGGGCTCGCGGCGCCTGATCAGTTCGGCTCGGCCGTCTGCCACGAGCACCGCCGCCGGGCGGGGCACGCCGTTGTAGTTCGACGCCATCGCGAGCGTGTACGCGCCGGTCGCCGGCACCGCCAGGAGATCGCCGCGCCTCGGCTCGGGAAGCTCGACGCCGTCGATGAGAACGTCGCCGGACTCACAGTGCTTGCCCGCGATCCTGATCGGGCCCGCGGCATCCTCAGCCGCACGGTCGACCAGCAGCGCCTCGTAACGGGCGCCGTAGAGCTGTGGACGCGGATTGTCCGACATCCCTCCGTCGACCGCGGCGTACCTCACCCCGCCGGTCTGCTTCACGACGCCGATCCGGTAGAGCGTGCACGCGGCTGGGCCGACGAGCGATCTGCCGGGCTCGAGGATCACGCGCGCCGGCTGCTCCCAGCGCTCGCGCAGCCGGTCGACGAGCGCTCCCGCAAACTTGGCCGGGTCCGGAGCGTCGTCGCCGAGCGTCTGGCGGACGCCGAGGCCGCCGCCGAGGTCGAAGATCCGCGCCGACCAGCCCAGCTCCTCCCGACACCTCTGCGCGACGTCGACGACGCGCTCGACGGCGAGCAGGCTCTCCTCCGCGCGGGCGAGCTGGGAGCCGATGTGGACGTGGAAGCCGGCAAGGTCGAGCCCGGCGGCCAGGGTGGCCCGGGCGGTCTCGACCGCATCGTCGAGAGCGAGGCCGAACTTGGACTCGGCGTGCGCTGTCCGGATGGCGCGGTGCGTCGCCGCTTCGATGCCCGGCGTGATTCGGATCAGCACCGTGGACGCGCCCGCTTGCGCCGCCCGCTCGACCTCCTCGTGCGAGTCGAGGACGACGAGCGCGCCGGCAGCCACAGCTGCTCGGAGCTCCTCGTCCGACTTGTTGTTCCCGTGGAAGACCAGGCGGTCACCGCGAATCTCGGCTGCAAGGGCGAACCCGAGCTCACCGAGGGTCGAGACGTCGGCGCCGAGCCCTTCGGCCGCTAGCAGCCGCATCACCGCGACATTCGGAAATGCCTTCGTCCCGTAGACGACGAGCGCATCCTGCTCGACGGCCAGGTAGGCGTGCGCGCGGGCGAGGAGCGTGTCGCGACAGTAGACCAGTAGCGGGGTGCCGAACTCGTCGGCGAGTGTCGACCCCTGAATGCCTCCGACGCTCAGACGGCCGTCGTCGACCCGAGCCGAGTCGGGGAAGAGCTCGAGCAGGTCCTCTAGTCGTCCCACCAGCCCTGCTCGATGTCGGCGTCCCCGCCGCCCGTCCGGGGCGCCCCGATGACGAGCAGTTCCGCGCCCTCCGGCCCTGCCTCGTATCCCCGCATCGCCTCGCGTGCGACGCGCACCGCCGTGAAGGGCGCCATCTCGACGACCTCGTCCTCGACCTTCATGCGGGCGCTCCCATTGATGAGGATGAAGACTTCTTCCTGTGTCTTGTGGTTGTGGCCCCAGGGAACCCGGTAGTTCTTACCGAGCTTCAGGTACGAGATCCCGCAGTGCTCGCACTCGAGCGGGTCCTTCGCCATTCGAAGCTCGATCTCGTTCTCGTCGATGCCGAACTTGACTCCCTGGTTCTCGACCTCCTTCAGGTTCTTCACCGTGAATCCCGCCATCCGGTCCTCCTTTGGGGTAGCTGACCCGACGCTAACCGCTTGCTACAGTCCGCGGCAATGAAGGGACTGCTTCTGTAGTCAGGGGAGCCATCGCGGCGAGGGCCGCGCCAGCTCCCGACGGCCTCTCATCTGAGAGGCTTTTTCGTTTCAGAGGGTGATCATGGACAGATACGAAGCGGGGACAGTCGAGGCGAAGTGGCAGCGGGTCTGGGAAGAGAGCCGCGCTTTCGAGGTGCCGAACCCCGAGCCCGGGGCACCTCGGAGCCCGCGTAAGAACTACGTGCTCGAGATGCTCCCGTACCCGTCGGGCTCGCTTCACATCGGCCACGTGCTCGTCTACACGCTCGGCGACGTCCTCGCGCGCTTCTACCGGCGCAGCGGCTCGGAGGTCCTGCGGCCCATGGGCTACGACTCCTTCGGGCTCCCCGCCGAGAACGCGGCCCTGAAGGAGGGCGAGCACCCGCGCAAGATCGTCGAACGCAACATCGAGTCCATCCGAGGCACGATGCAGCGCCTCGGCTGGGCAATCGACTGGTCGCGTGAGCTCTCGACCCACGAGCCCGAGTACTACCGCTGGAATCAGTGGCTGTTCCTGAAGTTCTTCGAGCACGACCACGCGTATCGGAAGGCCGCCGTCGTGAACTGGTGCCCCAACGATCAGACCGTGCTCGCGAACGAGCAGGTCAAGGACGGTCACTGCGAGCGCTGCGGCGCCGAGGTCGAGGCGCGCAAGCTCGAGCAATGGTTCTTCCGCATCACCGCCTTCGCCGAAGCGCTGCTCGACGAGATGAAGGAGCTCGAGTGGCCCGAGCGCGTCCTCGCGATGCAGCGGAACTGGATCGGCCGCTCCGAAGGCGCAGAGATCCTCTTTCGCGTCGACGAGCTCGACCTCGACCTTCCCGTGTTCACGACGCGTCCCGACACGCTCTTCGGCGCGACGTTCTTCGTTCTCGCACCGGAGCATCCGCTCGTCGATCGTCTGGCCGAGCAGTCGCCGAACGGCGAGGAGCTCCGCGAGTACGTGCGCAGGGCCGCGGCGCGGCCCGCGGCAGAGCGCGCGGCAGGGACTGGGAAGACCGGCATCTTCACCGGCTTCTTCGCCACGAACCCCGTCAATGAAGCGCGCATTCCGATCTGGGTCGCCGACTACGTGCTGATGGAGTACGGCACTGGCGCAATCATGGCCGTCCCCGCCCACGATGAACGAGACCGCGAGTTCGCGGAGCAATTCGACCTGCCGATCAAGCCGGTGATCGAGGAAGGAGAGCTCATCGACTCGGCGCAATTCTCGGGGATGCCGCACGAGGAGGCGGCGAAGGCGATCGTCGAGTGGCTCGGGACGCGCGGGCGAGGCCGCCCGGCCGTCAGCTACCGGCTGCGCGACTGGGGCTGGTCGCGTCAGCGTTACTGGGGCTGCCCGATCCCCGTCGTCTATTGCGACGACTGCGGCATCGTTGCCGTACCTGAAGCAGAGCTGCCGGTGCTCCTCCCCGAGATCGAGGATTACAAGCCGAAAGGGATCCCGCCGCTGGCGCAGGCAGAGGATTGGGTTCGCGTGCCGTGTCCGCAGTGCGGCAAGGAGGGTCGGCGGGAGGTCGAGACCATGGACACGTTCGTCGATTCCTCCTGGTACTTCCTCCGTTACTGCGATCCGCACAACGACGGTGCGGCCTTCGACCGCGAGATCACCGACTACTGGATGCCGATCGACCACTACACGGGCGGCGTCGACCATTCGACCGTGCACCTGATCTACGCGAGGTACTTCATGAAGGTGCTGAACGAGCTCGGTCTCGTCGGTGCTCGCGAGCCGTTCAAGCGTTTCTTCGGCAACGGCTTCGTGACGCAAGGGGGCTCGAAGATCTCGAAGCGCTCGGGCACCGCCACTACGCCCGACGAGCTGGTGGAGATCTACGGGGCTGACGCGACGCGGCTGGCCATCCTCTTCATCGGGCCGGCCGACCAGGACATGGAGTGGACGGAGTCGGGAGTCGAAGGGATGCAGCGCTTCCTGCGCCGGCTGTGGCGCGTGGTCGGAGAGGTCGCGGCAGGGGGTGAAGGGAGACCGTCCGATCCGAGCGGGGGAGACGCGCTCGCGCGCAAGGCGCACCGGACGATTGACCGTGTCACCGACGACCTCGGCCGGAGACATCAGTTCAACACGCCGATCTCCGCGGTTATGGAGCTCGTCAACGACCTCGTCAAGGCTCCGTCGGACCCGGCGGCGCGGTTCGCGGCCGAGACCGCGGTGTCGCTCCTGCAGCCGTGGGCTCCGCACATCACCGAGGAGCTGTGGGAGACACTTGGCCACGAGCGGTTGTGGGAGGAGCCCTGGCCTGTCGCCGATCCGGCCATGCTCGAAGAGGACACGTTCGAGCTCGTCGTCCAGGTGAACGGAAAGGTGCGGGACCGGTTGCTGGTTCCCGTCGACCTCCCCGAGGACGAGCTCGTAGCGCGCGCGAAGGAGTCGCCCAGGGTGCAGGCACACCTGGACGGCGGCGAGATCCGGCAGACGATCGTCGTGCCGCGCAAGCTCGTCAACCTCGTCGTCGGATAGCAGGGGCGAGGCCCGGGTCGGGCCGATGTAGCACGCGCCTTTCGGCGCGAAGCTGTGACAGTCGCGTCACGATGTTGTTGTCACCATTGGCGACATGCCCGAGATCCCTCTGGATCGGCGCCGTGTGCTCGTCGCAATGGTCGTGCTCGTCCTCGTCCTCGCGCTGGGCGGTCGCTTCCTGCTCCGGCCGAAGCCGGCTGTGGTGTCGCCTCCGGTTCGCGTGGCGGCCCCGAGCCGAGCCATGCCGTCCTCGAAGCTCTACGTCTACGTCGTCGGTGCCGTGCGCCGGCCCGGGCTCTACCGGGTTGCGGACGGCGCTCGGGTCGCCGACGCCGTCGCGCGCGCCGGCGGTACCACCCGCAAGGCCCAGCTCGAGCTCCTGAACCTCGCAGCGCGCGTCGCCGACGGCGAACAGATCGTCGTGCCTCGCCGCGGTGCCGCCGGGGGACCGATCGGTGTGGCAGCCGGCCCGGCCGGTGCGGCGACGTCCGGCCCGGTCCACCTCAACACCGCGACGCTCGAGCAGCTCGACTCCCTGCCGGGGGTCGGCCCGGTCACAGCGCAGAAGATCCTCGACTATCGACAGCAGCACGGGTCTTTCAGCTCCGTCGACGACCTCGATGCGATCCCGGGCATCGGGCCCGCTCGACTGGCGCAGCTGCGGGAGGCGGCGGCACCGTAGACGCGGTCGTCCGCCATCGCTATCCGCAACTGCTCGCCGGCGCTCCGTGCATCGGCCTGGCGGCGGCGAACGTCGCCCGCTTCCACGCCTTGCTCGTTCTCGTAGGAGCCGGGTTGTGCGTGGCAGCTCTTGTCTCGGAACGTCCGGTGACACGCCTGTCCGGCCTGGCGCTCGCCCTCGTCCTGGTCGGCTGGTGGTGGGGAAGCGCGCGTCTCGACGTGCTCGACCGGAGCCCGCTCTCGGCCCGCATCGGCGAGGCAGGGCGGGCCGGTCTCGTCGTGACCGGCCCGGCCCGAAGCGGGCGCTTCGAGGTGCGCGTGCCGGCGAGCATTCTCTCCTTCGACGGGTCGGAGCTCCGCGAGCCCGTTCTCCTGGAGCTCCCGCGCGGGCGCGCCCCGCCGCAGGGAGCGATTCTGGACGGAGTCGCGCAGGTACGCGCGCCGCGCGGGCCGAGACACGGTTTCGACGAGCGCAAATGGCTGAGGCGGCACGGCGTCCACGTCCTCGTGCGGGTCTCTACCTGGCGGATCGTGGGGCGCCGCGGCGGGCTCGGGCGGGTTGCCGACGACCTCCGTGAACGCCTGCGGGACTCGGTCGGGCGCGGACTGCGCGGCGAGCGAGCCGGCGTGATCGAGGGCGTCGTGCTGGGCGAGGACAGCGGTCTCTCCGACGAGCTGCGCCAACGGTTTCGCGCGTCGGGCCTCTACCACCTGCTCGCCGTTTCTGGGCAGAACGTCGCGCTCGTCGGCGGGAGCGTCCTCGTGCTCGCGTGGCTCCTCGGCATCTCCCGATTCGTCGGCCAGCTCGGTGCGCTCCTCGCGATCGGGGCCTACGTCCTCGCTGTCGGAGCGCAGCCCTCCGTGATTCGTGCGGGCGTGGCCGGGGCGCTCGGGTCGCTTGCTTGGCTGACGTCGCGTGCGGTCGACCGCTGGCACCTGCTCGTCGTCGGCGCGATCGTGCTCCTGGCGTGGAACCCCTACACGCTGCTGGATGCGGGCTTTCAACTGTCGTTTGCGGCCGTCACCGCGATCTTCACGCTCGTCCCTCGCTTCGAGCGGCTGCTAGAGGGGTACCCCCTCGGGAGGCCCCTCCGCCTCGTCGTCGCCGTCTCGGCGGCGTGCGGGCTGGCGACGGCGCCGATCTCCTGGCTCCAGTTCCACTCGATCCAGCTGCTCACGATCCCCGCCAACGCGCTCGCCGCGCCGGTGGTCGCGCCGCTGCTCGGCCTTGCGCTCGCGGCGGCTGCCGTCATGCCGCTGTCGCCGGGCGCCGGAGAGGCACTCGTATGGCTGAACGGCTGGTGCGCGGTGTATCTCGTCGCGGTCGCGCGCTTCGTCGGCGGCTTGCCGCTCGCCCAGATCCGCTCCACCCGGGCCCTCCTCGTCCTGCTCGCCTGTGCGCTCCTCGCCGCTGCCTATGCTTCGCCGAAGTGGCGGACCTCGAAGCTGTCTACCTGATCATCGGGGGCGATCGTCCGAAGATCCTCCGCGCGCTGAAGCGTCTGCGCGCGCGGATCGGGGAGGAGGCAGTCGAGCACCTGACCGCGAGCGACGCCGCCGGCGAAGACGCTGTTGCGGCCTGCAATGCCCTCGGCCTGCTCGGAGGCGGAGGACGGCTCGTGATCGTCGAGGAGGTCGAGCGCTGGAAGGCGGCCGACGTAAAGGCGGTGGCGGGGTACCTGGCGAGCCCCGCGCCCGGCACCGTGCTGGCCCTCGTCTCCGAGGACCTGAAGAAGGACTCCGCTCTCGGGAAAGCGTGCGCGAAAGCCGGAACGGTGCTCGTGTATGACGTCGTGAAGCGCCGCCTCCCAGAATGGGTTGCGAAGCAGTTCGCCGATCGGCGCGTCGTCGCGGACGCGGACGCGGCGCGGCTCCTCGTGGAGATCGTCGGCGAGAGCCCAGAGGAGCTCTCGAGCGAGATCGACAAGATCGCCACCTGGTCGGGCGGAGAGCCGGTCACGACGACCGAGATCGAGCTGCTCGCGGCCGGATGTGCGGAAGTCCCCGGCTATGAGCTCACCGATGCGTGGGGGCGCCGCGACCTTCCCGCCGTGCTCGCCTCGTGCCAGTTGCTGCTCGAGCGTTCGGGGGATCCGGTGTCGCGGACGGTTCCCGGCCTGATCGGGATGCTCGTAGGTCACGTCGGGCGCGTCCGCGACTGTCAGCTCCTCGCCGAAGAGGGGCTGACCGCGAAGGAAGCAGCCTCGAGATTGAAGCGGCATCCCTTCTACGTCGAGAAGCTGTTCGCGCAGTCGAGGAGCTACGACCGCGACGAGCTGCAGCGCGCCGTCGTGCGCCTGGCGGAGCTCGACCATGCGGTGAAGGGCGGCTCCCGCCTCACCGTCGAGCTCGAGCTCGAGCGCGCGCTGATCGACATCACCCGGCCGCGCCAGCCGGCTGCCGCCGCCTAGCTGCGCCCTGAGACGAGCTTCGCGGCCTGCGCCTTGCGGCGTGCCGCGGTATTGCGGTGCAACGCACCTCTCGCCGCCGCGCGGTCGAGCCAGCGAACGAGCTCGCGGTGCTCCGCGTCGACACGGCCCGAGTCGCCCGACTCGACTGCCGCCTCGAGCCGCTTCGACAGCGTCTTCACCGTCGAGCGGTAGCGAAGGTTCTCGAGGCGCTCCTGCGCCGCGGTGCGGACACGCTTCTTCTGCTGCTTGATGTTCGGCATCTCGTGAAAAGGCCCGCGGTCGGCGGGCGCGGCGCATGGTACCAAAGCGACTCGCGGGCGAGGCAGCGCCGTTCAGCGCCCTCCCTATACTCGCCGCGTGGACGAGCGTTCCGGCCGCCGGCTCGCAAGGTCGACGGCGATCTTCTCGCTCGCCACCGGGGTTTCGCGCGTGCTCGGCCTCGTCCGCGAGATCGTGGCCTCCTATTACTTCGGAGCCGCCGGCAAGGTCAACGCCTTCACGGTCGCCTTCCAGGTCCCGAACCTGTTTCGGGCGCTCGTCGCGGACTTCGCGCTGTCTCCGGCGTTCGTCCCGGTCTTTACCGAGTTGCTCGAGAAGGGAGAGCGCAAGCGTGCGTGGCGGGTCGCCTCGAGCCTCTTCTGGCTCGTGCTCCTCATCCTCGGCGCCCTGACGGCGCTCTTCATCCTGCTCGCCCCGTGGATCATCCGTCCGTTCGGAGATCCCGGCGGCGACCGGGCGCTCGCGGTCGGGCTGTCACGCGTCCTGTTTCCGATCGTCGCCCTGCTCGGCGTGTCCGGAATCGTCGTCGGGATCCTGAACAGCTACGACGAGTTCACCATCCCCGCGCTGACGCCGATCTTCTGGAACCTGGCGATCATCGCCGGACTGGTGATCGGCGTGCCCCGATCGGACACCGTCGACGCGAAGCTCTACGTCTACGCAGGCTCGATCGTCGTCGGGACCGTGATCCAGGTGCTGCTGCCGATGCCTTGGCTGCGCGGACGGGACGACAGGCTTCGCGTGCTGATCGACT
>DATDDZ010000154.1:0-15204 GCA_036523555.1 Gaiellaceae bacterium | reverse complement strand
GCCTACAGCCTCAAGGCCGCGTTGTGGGTCGGGGCGATCGGATCGCTGTTCACCTTCCTGCCGGTTCTTCTTTCGCCGGTGCGCAGGATCCGCGACATGCCGGAGCCGGTGAGCGGGATCACGGCCGGACAGGCCGCGCTCGCAGGCGGGGTCGTCGAGCCGGGGCCGGTGACGACGGAGCCGGGACCGGCCGCCGCGGATGCCTGAGCTGCCCGAGATGGAGGCCTGGCGCCGCGCGCTGAACGACCCGGTCTCGGCCGCTCCGATCGTCAAGGCTGGGCCGGCGCACGTGGCGACGCTCAAGACGTTCGACCCGCCGTTGTCGGCCCTCGAGGGGAAGAGGCTCGCGGGAGCCCGGCGGCGCGCGAAGCGGCTGCTCTTTCCCACGGACGACGGCGAGCTGGTCGTCCTGGTGCATCTTATGACCGCTGGGCGGCTGAAGTACCTCCGGTACGGGGAGCGCGGGCCGAAGACACCGGCGTTCCGGCTTGTCTTCGAGGGAGGGGCGCAGCTCGTCCTGACCGAGGCCGGGGCCAAGAAGCGTGCCGGCGTCTGGCTCCTCAACCCCGAGGAGGCCGAGGAGGAGCTGTCGCATCTCGGGCCCGAGGCGCTCGGGCTCGGCGCCGAGCGCCTCGCGGACATCTGCGCGACCGAGTCCCGCCGGCTTCACTCGCTGCTTCGTGACCAGCGCGTGATCGCGGGCATCGGGCGCGCCTGGGCCAACGAGATCCTTCATCACGCGAAGCTCTCGCCCTACGAGCTCACGCGCGATCTCACCGAGGCGCAGCTCGAAGCGCTCGCCGACGCGATCGACGTCGAGCTCGCCCGGGGCCTCGAGCTCCGCGAGCGCGGCGCCGCCGACAAGCGCACGTATCGGGTCCACAAGAAGCTCGGCGAGCCGTGCTACGTCTGCGGCACGCCGATCGCCCAGGTCGACTTCGAGGAGCACACGATCTACTACTGCCCGGAGTGCCAGACACAGGGCCGGGTACTGAAGGATCGCCGCCTGTCGCGGCTCTTACGTTAGGAGGCCGAAGTGACCGAGTTGCTCGACGCCCTCTATCGGGGTGACGGAGATCGCGTTCGAACGCTGCTCGCGGATGATCCGGAGCTGACCGTGTTCGAAGCCGCAGCGCTCGGACGGACCGGCCGCGTGCGCGAGCTCGTCGCAAGCGATCCAACTCTCGTCAACGCTTTCGGGGACGACGGCTTTCATCCGCTCGGCCTCGCGTGTTTCTTCGGCCACTTGGACACGGCGCGCCTCTTGCTCGAGAGCGGCGCCGAGGTCGACGCCGTCTCTCGCAACGAGCGGATCCAGACTGCCGCGATCCACGCGGCCGCGGCAGCGACGAGCACCGACGAGGCGACGCGCTACGAGCTCGTCAAGCTCGTGCTCGAGCACGGCGCCGATCCCAATCTCCGGCAGGCCGGCGGCGTCCGAGCCATCGATGCCGCGCGCCAGAACGGGGACGAGCGGGTCGAGGAGCTGCTCCTCCTTCGCGGCGCGGTCGACTAGCTAAGCGGGCCAACCCTCCTTAAGCGGGCCGGCCCTCCTCCCAGGCGTCGAGCAGTCCTTCGACGTGGCGGCGTTGCTCGGCCGTGAAGGGAACGCCGGCGAGGAGCCGGCGCACCTCCGTCGGATCGTCGTTCTCGACGGCCGCCTCCAGGCGCTCGCGGACCGGGATCGGCTGCTGCAGCTGGCGGCGGAGCCAGCGGAGGAGGCTGACCTGGGCCGCCCGCGTCACTCGGGCAGGCTGACGGCGAGCACGTCGCCGTCGACCTCGACCGTGCCGCCGACCGCCCGGATGGCAAGAACCGCGACGGCCGCGCCGAGGTCGCGCAGGTCGTCCCCCAGCAACACCGGAGCCGAGGAAGGCGTTACCGGCGAAACCGAGATGCGCGGACCGTCGACGCGCATCTCGACGGACTCGAGGCCGCCGTGTCGCAAGGCGGCCTGGGCGAGCGCTGCGAGTCCGCGTGCCGTTGCCTCGACGTCGACGCGAACCTCTCGTCCGGTTCCGGACACGTTCACACGGTCCTCTCCGAGCTCCGAAGCGGTCGTCCGCGCGAGCGCGAGCGTGTCCACGGGCTGGAGGTTGGGCTCATAGCGCCCACTTTCGATGCGAGTCGCGAGCCCGAGCTCGTCGAGAAGCTCTGCAAGCTGTCGCGCGGCCTGGCCGATCATGTCCACGTACCGCTGCTTCGGCTCGCCGAGATCGCCCATGCGGATGAGCGTCTGCGCGAAGCCGTGGATCGTCGCGAGCGGCGTCCGCAGGTCGTGCGCGGCAAGCGAGACGAGCCGTGGGAAGCTGGCATCGCGATCCGACACTCGGGCGGTGACACTAACCTTTCTCCGATGACCGGGTCGCGCCATCTCCTCGACGACCTGCAGGCGTCGACGCCCGACGTCCGGCTCGGCCTGTCGCGCGCGGGAGTGCAGGGCGTCTCGAAGGCGATCCGCCTGCGCTGGGGCGACGCCGAGAAGGTGATCTCGGCCGAGATCGACTGCACTGTCGATCTCGATCCGGCCCAGAAGGGCGTGCACATGTCCCGCTTTCCGGAATTGTTCGAGGAAGCGATCGACGAGGTCGTGATCGGCGAGGCGTTCCTCGTCGAGGAGCTGGCCGACCACATCGCCCGGCACATCGTCGCGCGCCAGGCCGCGGGCCGGGCCGAGGTGCGGATCGTCGCGCACTACCCACTCGAGCGGCGCACGCCGGTGACGGGTCTCGCCACCCAGGAGATGATCAAGATCATCGGCATCGCGGCAGCTTCGAAAGCGGGAGTCCGCCGAGTGGTCGGCGTCGAAGCGACGGGAATCAACGCCTGCCCGTGCGCGCAAGGGCTCGTGAGAAGCAAGGCAACGGAGCGGCTTCTCGAGGCGGGCTTCGACGGCCTCGACGTCGAGCGGATCCTCGAGCTCGTCCCGCTCGCGACGCACAACCAGCGGGGGCTCGGCACGCTCTACGTCGGCAGCGACCACCCCGTCAACGCAGAGCAGCTCGCGGGGATCGTCGAGGGCTCGATGAGCTCACCGATCTACGAGCTGTTGAAGCGGCCCGACGAGCTCTTCGTCGTCGAGCACGCGCACCTCCAGCCTCGCTTCGTCGAGGACTCCGTCCGCGTCTCTCTCCAGTCGACGATCGAGCGGTACCCGCAGCTCGGCGACGACGACTTCCTGCTGGCGCGCCAGCTCAATTTCGAGACGATCCATTCCCACGAGGTGCTCGCCGAGCGCCACGGCACGGTCGGCGAGCTCCGGGCCGAGCTCGAGACCGGCGAGCCGGCAGCCCGTCACACCGAGCTGCGTGACTGGCTCGACCCCGCGGACTGAGCCCGGGCCGCGCGGCGGAAGCTGAAGCGGTTCTCCGTTCCTCTCCGTAGGCGCGCGATGTTCGCGCGGTGGAGGACGACGACGGCGGCCGCGGCGGCCGACGCGAAGATGATCACGGGCCACGACTCGCCGAGCAGGGCGGCGGCGACAGGCAAGGAGGCGGCCGCGAGCATCGAGGCCAACGACGCGTAGCGGAAGATGAGGAAGACGACGATCCAGACGCCCGCGCCGACGCCTCCGACCAGAGGAGCGACCCCGAGGAACGCGCCGCCGCAGGTCGCCACCATCTTCCCGCCGCGACGCCAGCCGAGGAAGAGCGGGCGCCAGTGCCCGAGCATGGCCCCGGCGCCGGCGAGCACGCCGGCGAGATCCGACACGACCAGGCTGCCGACGAGAGCCGGCGCGAAGCCCTTCAGCGTGTCGAGCGCGACGACCGGCAGGCCGAGGCGCCAGCCGTAGGCGCGCCAGACGTTCGTGCCGCCGATGTTCCCGCTTCCGTGACGGCGGATGTCGTCGTGCTTGACGAGCCGGACGAGCCAGTAACCCCAGGGCATCGAGCCCAGGACGTACCCGGCTACGACGAATGCCGTCGTCGTCACCGCAGCTCCTTCACCATCTCGACGGCCCGCTCGAAATACCCCTCGGACCGGTAGAGCTTGCGGGCGCCGTCGTTACCGCCCCACACGTTGAGCGCGATCTCGCTCAGGCCGCGAGCCCTGACCTCCGCCTCGAGCAACTCCATGGCGCGCCGGCCGTGACCGCGTCCTCGGAACGGCTCGTCGACCTCGAGCTCGTACAGCCACGCGGTGCGTCCGAGCCGTCGTGAGGGACGCTCTCCGAACCACAGGCGCCCGACGCGTTCTCGGGCAGCGACGAGCCAGAACAGGCCGTGGCCGTCGGGGATCGTCTTGCGGCCGGCGTACTCGGCCAGATCGTGGTCGGCCTTGTCCTGCGAAAAGTCCACTGGGAGACGCGCATGCTCGATCAGGCCCACGACGTACTCGGCTCGAACCGCATCCATGAACTCGGGGAGCTCGTCGCCCGTCAGCGGCTGGAGCCTGACGTCTGTGCCTACGCGAGGATCTGGTACTTCGCCACCCAGTCGTCGATCGTCGGCCAGTCGAGGTTGTCGAAGAAGGCGTCGATGTAGGTCGCGCGATCGGTCTGATAGTCCAGAAAGTACGCGTGCTCGTAGACATCGAGGGCGACCAGGGGCGTCGCGTTCCAGACCGGGAACGTGTTCTGTGCGTCGCCGAGGTAGTTGAAGAGGCGCCCCTCGTCCCAGTCGTACGCCGTCCAGGCCCAGCCACGCGCGGCCATGGCCGTCGCCTTGAGATCCGTGCGCCACTCCTGCACCGAGCCGAAATCCCGCTCGATCAGGTCGCCCGCCGGACCACGCGGGTCCCCGCCGCCGCCGCCGAGGTGTCCGAAGTAGATCTCGTGGTTCTTGATTCCGCCGATGGCGAACGTCAGGTCGAGCTTCAAGGCCCGGATGTCGGAGTAGACCTGGTTCGCGCTCGTCGTGTCGACTTCCGCGAGGCTGGCAAGAATCTCGTTCCGCTTGTTCACGTATCCCTGGTAGAGCTTGTAGTGGGCCTCGATCGTGGCGCGCGAGATGCCTTCGAGCTCGTACAGCTCCGGCCTGAGCTCACGGGCGGTGATCTCCTCGAACCTGAAAGCGAGCGCCATCTACGTCCCCTTCCTCGTCTTTGCGGGCGCGTCGCAGCATATCCTCGGTGCGTCAGCCACCAAGGAGCCAGCGATGCCCTACGAGGTTCCACCCCTGCCGTACGACTACAACGCGCTCGAGCCTCACATCGACGAGCAGACGATGCGGGTGCACCACGACAAGCACCACCAGGCCTATGTCGACAACGCCAACAAGGCGCTCGAGGGGACCGAGTGGGCGGATCGACCGGTGGAGCAGGTTCTGGGCGACCTCGAGATCCTGCCCGAGGACAAGCAGGCTGCCGTTCGCAACAACGCCGGCGGCCACGCCAACCACAGCCTCTTCTGGGAGATCATGAGCCCCGACGGAGGCGGGAGCCCGAGCGGCTCGCTGGCGGCAGCGATCGACTCGACGTTCGGGGGCCTGGACGAGCTGAAGGCAGCGGTCAACGACGCCGGGGTCAAGCGCTTCGGCTCCGGGTGGACCTGGCTCATCCACGACGGCACGGCGCTCGCGGTCGTCTCGACGGCAAACCAGGATTCGCCGATCTCGAGCTCGGGCACGCCGCTGCTCGGCATCGACGTCTGGGAGCACGCGTACTACCTGAAGTACCAGAACCGCCGGCCCGATTACCTCGCCGCCTGGTGGAACGTCGTCAACTGGGACGCGGTACAGCAGCGCTACGACGCGGTGGGCTGAGCTCGCCGTCGACCGAGTACGGCAAGGGAGCCGACTCGGCTCCCTTGCGCGTCCCCGTCCGAAACCGGACTAGCGTTTGACGAGCGGCTGTGTGCCACTCCACGCGTCGACGTAGCCGGGCGGCATCTCCGTCGCCGGCATGAAGATCCGGATCGACCACCGCCCCTGCGGGACCGAGCGTCGGACCTCGCGCAACGACATGATCCGGCCGGACTTCTGCCCCAACTGGAGCTTGCGGATGTTCACCCACGTGCGAGCGAGCGTGAAGCGCTGGAGGTAGACGTACCGTCCCGCAAACGACTGCCCCGTGGTGACATAGAAGTGGAAGTAGCCACTCCGCGAGACGAACGGAAGCTTGATCACCGGTTGCACCTGAACGATCGCCGAGGTCTCGCGGTTACGCCACTGCGCCTGGTAGGTCGTGTTGAGCTGCGGAGTGACGGCGAACGAGAAGGCGCCGTTCGTCGTCGTCTGGAGGGTCGCGACCACCTGCTTCGTCGTCTGGCCGGCCGGGAGCTGGACGAGCGTCACCGTCTCGCCCGCCTTCTTGTTCGACACGACGCCCGAAAGCGTCACCTGCTGCCCGAACTTGACCACGGGCGCCGACGCCATCAGCGAGACGTCCGGCGGCGCGCCGCGGACGATGATCGTCCCCCGGAGCGTCGGATGGAGGCCGTCGTGATAGCGGTAGGTACCGCCGCTCGCGAACTTGAAGGTGAACGACTTCCCCGCCGCCAGGATCGCCGAGGCGAACTGGCCGCCGTTCGCGACGATCTGGTGGTCGATCGTGTCGGCGTTCGTCCACGTGACCGAGTCGTCCTGATTGATGGTCACGCTCGCCGGGACGAAGCCAGTCCTCTTGATCTGGACAGTCGTCGTAGCTGAAGCAGCCGGCCCGACCCACACGAGGGCCAGCGCGACAATCACGAATGGAATGAACCTGCGCATCGTGAAACCCCCCTTGGTCGAGCGCCTGGATAGCCCTTTCCCTGGTTCCCACCTTCTGACGCCTGGCGACAGTAAAGGGTTCGTAAACGTTGCGTAACTCAGTAGGCAGGGCTTTTCGCTCGGCTTGCTGACCCGAGACCACACCGGGACCACACGAGGACGGCGTCATACGTCCTCCACGACGACGTGCTCGTAGGAGCTCGTTCGTGTTGCCGTGGCCTCTCTCCGGCCTAGCTTCGGCCTGAAGTCAGCGGGCGTTCAGACGTTCGATCTCTCGCCGAATCTCTGCCTCGGTCTCGGGTCGCTCGAAATAGGCGCGGTATCCGGCGAGTGCTACGACGAACGCGCCGAAGAGCGCAACCCAGATGAGCCACGGGTTCCAGTCGCCGGGATATCGCGATCGAGAGCTCAGATGCTTGAGCCATCCGGGCGATGTCTCGTATTGGGTGATGATCCAGGTCGGCGTGAGGACGACCATCAGGAGCACGTAAGTGGTGAGGTACCGCTTGAACTTGCGAACGTGCTCCAGATGCTGCACCGCCGCCTTCCGGAGTGCGTCATCTTCTTGGCTTTCGAGAGGCTCTGGGGCATCCGCTGCCTGAGCCCGCCCGTTCGTCGGGAGGGTCTCTGTGGGCACGATGATCACCTCCTCTCTGTGGCGAACCAAGGATCTCGATTCCAAGCCGCCCCGTCATCAGGGCCGGCGCGGATCGCTTCGCAAGAAAATACGCACCTGGGACAACAGACCACGCCGGGACCACACGGCAGCGCATCCAGCGGCGTCTACGGCAGGGGCGCATTGGAGGGATGCGGTCTGGGGCCTGCTCTGGACGATCGCCCACAGAAGGTTCGCAAGCGTTTTGTGCTGCAATCCACCAGACGTGGAATCTCGTAAGAACCCTGAGGATATGGGCCTCTCCGTTGCATTGCCCGGCGCGCTTCCCTACGGCGCCCGTCGTGAGCCGTCTGGACAGGATGCGCTCGCGCGTGCCCGGGCCGCCAGCGACGGCGATCTGATCCGGCGGGTCGCGCGGCGCGACGCGAACGCCTTCGAGGTCCTCTATCACCGGTACGCGCGACCGGTTTTCGGGCTGGCCCTGCGCCGTCTGGGCGACCGGATGCGCGCCGAGGACGCCGTCCAGGAGACCTTCGCCGCAGTCTGGCGCTCCGCGCGCACCTACAAGCCGGACCGCGGAGCAGGAGCGCCGTGGCTGTACGCGGTCGCCCGCAACGCGATCGTCGACCGCTCGCGGCACCGCACCGATCTCCCCGCCGAGGTGCCCGACTCGCCGACGGGAGAGCTGGGCCCGCACGAGCGCGCCGAGGCCTCGTACGTCTCGTGGCGGGTGCACCGTGCGCTCGAGGAGCTGCCGGAGAACGAGCGCGACGTCATCGAGCTCGCCTATTACGGTGGGTTGTCGCAGAGCGAGGTCGCCGACTTCCTCGGCATCCCGCTCGGAACCGTGAAGACACGCACGCGCAGCGGCCTCGCCCGCCTAGCCGACCTGCTCGAAGGAGAATTCGAGTGACACTGCCACCGGATTTCGACGAGCTCGTCGACCGCGACGTTGCGCCGGAGGAGCGCGCTCGCCTCTATCGCGCGCACCAGCTGCTCGTCCAGGCCGGGCCTCCACCCGAGCTCTCACCCGAGCTCGACGAGGTCCCCTGGCCGGAGGACGCACTCGCCCCGCTCTGGGGACGGCCGAAGAGGACCGGCTTCCGCCGGCCGCTCGTTCTCGCGGCGGCCCTCGCCAGCGCGCTCGTCGTCGGCCTGGTGCTCGGCCAGGCGACGAGCTCCAACAAGAGCTCGATCAACGCCTGGCAGACGATCCGGCTGGGCGGCACCGCGCTCGCGAGCAGCGCTTCCGGGACGCTCGAGCTCGCGAAGCCCGACTCGCAGGGCAACTACGAGATGGTGCTGCGGGTCAAGGGGCTGCCGAGGCTCCCCGGCGGCGGCTATTACACCCTCGACCTCACCAAGAACGGCAAGGCGGTCGTTCCGTGCGGAACTTTCAACGCCCGAGGTGAGACCGTCGTCCGCATGAACGCGGCGTACGACCTGACCCACTTCGACAAGAAGGGCTGGGTCGTGACCCGGGAGACGCCCGGGCACTTCCAGCACGACCGGATCGTGCTGCAGCCCGCCTAGGGGGCGATGCGGTTCGCGGCGACGAAGGCCGCGTGCGTGACCGGCATCTTCGCCGCGAAGAACTGCTCGACCGCGTCGGCGTAACGACGGATCTCTCGCTGCGCGGTCTCAGCGGCGCGCAGCGAGACGAAGTTCATGAGCGCGCGCGCATTCACCGTCCAGAAGAACTCGGTATACGCGCCGACTGGCATTACCGAGCGGGCAAGCTCGCGTGCGACACCCGCCTCGACGAGTCGCTCGTACGTCGCGAACGCATGGTCGTAGACCTCACGCAGCTCTTCGCGAGCGAGCTCTGCGATCTCGGCGTCGACCGGCTCGAACGAATACGCGCCTGGCTTGCCGACCTGGGAGCGGACGTCCTCGGGCTCGGGGACGTAGAAGTCGTCCGTCGCCTTCGCGTATCGCATGCTGAACTCGTTGAAGGAGCCCACGCGGTGACGGAACCACTCGCGCGCGACGAAGATCGGAGCACGGATATGGAACCGGAACGAATTATGCTCGAATGGAGTGTTGCCGGACCACACGGGATACCCGTTCCGGCGAACATAGAGCGTGTGGTTGGGAACCTCCACGCAATGAATTCCTCCGTTATAGGTCTCGACGCCCATTTGTGTGTCGGCATCAGCGCGTGTGCGGCAGAGCGCCGGCCTTGAGTTGCGTTCGTTGTAGATCGTGATTCGCCAGCGCGGAAGCTCGCCGAAGTGGCCGTCGCCCGGAACGAAGGAGTGCGGCCGGACACTTGCGCTTCGCCCGAGCTTCAGCGCAAGCTCCTGAACCTGATCAGCAAGCCGCCTGCTTGTCGTGTGATACGTGTGCTTGTCGGCACAGCCAGGTCGAGCGCAGATCGATCCATCCGACTGCAGCAGACCTTCGTACAGGGCGCTCAGAAGCCTGCGGGACAAGCCCAGGACGCGGTCCGGCATGACCTTCTCTCGCTCCCGGTAACACTCGGCGAAGAACGCACGCAAGGATGGGCCGACCGGAACGGCGAGGTGTCCGTTTCGCCACTCGCGGAGCTCGAGGCCAGCGTCGGCCGCGACCTGCGCCACGAATGATCGCTCGCGAGCCTTTCTGAGATTGAAGACGATGTGGTTTGACGTTGAAAGGAATCCGTCGCCGATGAAGAACCCGACCAACCGCATAAGCGGCTCCGGAGGGAACCGTTGCCCGTCGAATCCGAACCACTCGATGTCTTCCCCTCCCCACTGCGCCGTCGTCACGTGGCGGTGAGCACGCCAGAGGACGGTGTGCGCCGGACTGAGGGAGTAGACGGGCCGTCTACGGCGGGCGAGAGTGGTCATGCCCGAGGTGAGCACCCGGTGGTCTGGGGTGACCATCAGGTCGAGACTCATTCCTTTGAACCCGATCAGGTGACCCTGGTACTCCTTGCGGACCAGCCTGAGCGCGGGCTGATACTCCAGGCGGCCGTCGATCGTCCTCGTCGCGAACAACTCATCGCCGATCACGTCCGGCCACGCTTTCCAGCCGGCTTCGGTCAAGACATCCGTCGCGTCGTCGTAGCAGCCGTGCCTGTCGCGCATGAGGAACCGGATCAGCCCCTCATCCGACTCGTCCATCTCCTCCTTGCGCCGGGCGAAGCTGACGCGGGCGGCGTTGACGACGGAAAGGTCGGTCGCCATCGAGCCGTCCAGCCGGACGAACCCGTGATCGAGGACGCGGATCGCGTCGTCGGCTATGACTCTGTCGGTCGTGGCCACAGGTGAAGCGAGTGTAACCAGGGTCCAGGTCGGCACCTCCGGCTGGTCCTATCCGTCGTGGAAGCCTGACTTCTACCCGGCCGGGACACAGTCGAAGCAGTTCCTCCGGTTCTACTCCCAGACCTTCTCCACCGTCGAGCTCAACACGACGGGCTACCGCCTGCCGAGCGAGGAGCAGTTCGAGCGGTGGGCGGAGCAGACGCCTCCTGGCTTCACGTTCGCGCCCAAGCTCGCGGGCAACCGGCCCGGAATCCTGCGGGAGTTCGCCGGCCGAGTGCGTGTCCTCGGCGACCGGCTAGGCCCTGTTCGCGTGCAGCTGAAGAACGCACGCGACGAGGGAATGATCGAGCTGATCCTCGGCTCGCTCGATCCCGGCGTTCGGGTTGCATTCGATCTCGAGCATCCGTCCTGGGACGGCATCGAGCCCCGGCTCGCCGCCGCTGGTACAGCGCGCGTCAACGATCTCGAGCACGACGCACCCTTCAGATACGTGCGCTTCCGCGACCCGCCGTACTCCGACGAGGAGCTACGGGCCTGGGCCGGCCGGCTCCGTGTCGTCGACGAGCCGACGTTCGCGTACTTCAGGCACGAAGACGAGCCAACCGCGCCGGCCTACGCGCAGCGACTGCTCGAACTGATCGATGCCGCGGGAGCAGCAGGAGCACGAAGCGCCGGAGGTTGAGACACGCGCAGCCGGCTTGACCGCAGGCGGGCGTTCGCACGGACCCACCTAGTGCCTACGGCACTGCTTGTCGACCCCGAGGATGGAGTCGAGCACGGCGTTCTGCTGCCGCTCGTAGGCGACGTCGGAAGGGTTGTTCGGGTCGTAGTCGTGCAGACCCGGAACGGTGAAGGTGACGTCCGGAGTCACTCCCGGCCCGCTGACGGTGATGCGGTAGGCCGCGCCGTTCCCGGGGCCCCGAGGAGTGCTCGAGTAGCCGGGCGGGTGCGGATACCCTCTGGTCGGGTCGAACGGATAGAAGCCGTAACAGAAAATCCCCGTGGGGTTGTGCAGGAGGAACGCGTTCTCGCGATGCCAGCCCTTGCCGTAGCGCGAGTTGAACGTGTCGAGATAGACGAGCCGCCCGTAGCCGTCCGTCGGAGCGCCGACACGGGTCGCGGTGAAGCCGTGCACCGGCTGTCCGTTATAGGTGACCCGCCCGAACACCTGGTGCCAGCGGCCGTCGTACACCCAGTCCGTCCAGGCCTCGATCCTCGCTGTCGCCCCGGTCCAGTGCGAGAGATGGAGCTCCCAGGCGCGCTGCACGGGCAGCCACGGGGTCATCCCGAGGTCGGGGAGGGGAGTCTGCCACGCCTGCGCGGCCCAGTAGGAACCGTCAGGCGCCGTGCAGGCGGTGACGAGGAACGCGAGCTTCGGCCCGTCGTACGGACTGCACGCGTTCCGGAAGCCGAGCCAGTAGCGGCCGCGACCCGAGTAGTCCTTCCTGAAGCTGACCTGCGCTGTCCCCGCCGCGGGCGGACGCGCGTTGATCGCGCCCCAGGCGAGGACATGCTGGAAGCGGCCGCGCGCGCGGTATGTGAGCAGCGCCTCGCCTCTCGCGTTGACCGCGAGGCGGACTCCCTGTGCGTTCCGGTCGATCAGCTGGGAAGCAGCGGCGGGGGGAACGAGCGTCAGGGCGACCGCGCAGAGCGCGACCAGTGTGCAACTGCGGCCTTGCACGTCGCGCAGAGTACCCCCTGTCTTCGATCTCCGCTTCCCCCGGACGGGGAACGCTCAGAAACGCGCGGCCGCTCCCAGATGGCGCTCGTACGCGCCCGACTCGACGATCTCGGCGATCTGCCCGACCGCGAAGCGCAGCTCCTCGTCGGTGTTGTAGTAGTGCGGCCCTAGGCGCAACCCGGCATCGGGCCGGAAGTCGCAGAGGATCTCGCGGGCGGCGAGCTCCTTGTGCACGGCTGCGAACTCGGGCGTCCGCACGGTGACGGTCCCGCCGCGGCGGCCCGGCTCGCGCGGGCTGCCGACCTCGAAGCCGGCGCGGTCGACCAGCTCGATCAGGAGCTCCGTCTGGCGCAGCGAGCTCTCGCGGATCCGGTCGACGCCGATCTCCTCGACCAGGTCGTAGCCCGCCGTCGCCGCATAGAGCGCCGGCACGTTCGGCGTCCCGGTGAGAAAGCGCGCCGAGCCGTGCGCGTACTCGAGCTCCGGCTCGAACTCGAACGGGCGCGCATGCGCCTGCCAGCCGACGAGCGTCGGCTCGAGGATCGCAGCGAGATCGGGACGAACGTAGAGCCAGCCGTTACCCGGGCCCCCGCAGAGCCACTTGACGCTGCCGCCGACGGCGAAGTCGACGTCGAGCGCGGTGACGTCCAGCGGGAGAATCCCTGCGGACTGGTAGGCATCGAGGACGACGTGGGCGCCGGCCTCGTGCGCGCGGCGCACGATCGCCTCGACGTCCTGGATCTCCGCGGTCTTGAAGAGGACGTGCGTGATCGGCACGAGCAGAGTCCGCTCGTCGATCGCCTCGACGACGGCCTCGTCGTCGGGCACCACGACGACCTCGAGGTCGGGCTGGGCCTGGTAGAGGTAGCGCACGCTCGGAAAGTTCCCCTCTTCGTAGACGACGCGGTTGCGCCGCGGATCGACGGGTCGGAAACAGGAGAGGACGATCGCTTCGGCCACGGCGACGTTCTGGTGCATCACGGTCGAGCCGGAAGGCGCGCCGATGATGCGGCCGATCTGATCGCCGACGCTCAGCGGGAGCTCCCACCACCCTTCGCCCCAGGCGCGGATGCCTCGCTCGCGCCACATGCGCGCGAACTCGGCGAGCCGTTCCTCCGCAAGGGCGGGCATCGCGCCGAGCGAATGGTTGATCAGGTAGGTGGTGTCGCGGAGGATCGGGAACCGGTCGCGATAGGCGCTCAGATCCATGCCGGGGACTAGTTCATCTCGGCGAGGTTTCGCTCCGGCGGCCCGACGTAGCGTGCGCTCGGGCGGATCAGCCGGCCGGTGCGCTTCTGCTCGAGAACGTGCGAAGACCAGCCAGCTGTACGCGAGCACGCGAACATCGCCGGCGCGAGCGGCGGCGGCACGTCGGCGACGTCGAGGACGACCGCCGACCAGAACTCGACGTTCGTGTACGAGTGATCCGGGTTCCGCTCGGCGATCGCGTTGTGCGCAGCAATCTCGACCGCCTCGGCGACCTCGACCCGAGGCGAGCCGAGCTCCTTCGCCGTTCGCTTGAGGACGACCGAGCGCGGATCCTCGGCGCGATAAACCCTGTGCCCGAAGCCCATGATGCGCTCCTTCCGCGCAAGCGCGCCGCGCACCCAGCCCTCCGCGTCGCCGCTCTCGGCGACAGCGTCGAGCATCGGCAGGACGCGCGCAGGGGCGCCGCCGTGGAGCGGGCCCGACAGCGCGCCGACCGCGGAGGCCAGGATGGCGCCGCAGTCCGCCGCAGTCGAAGCCACGATCCGCGCCGTGAAGGTCGATGCGTTGAGACCGTGCTCGGCGGTGCAGATCCAGTAGGTGTCGATGGCCTTCGCATGACGTTCGTCGACCTCGCCGCGCCACGCGAGCAAGAAGCGCTCGGCCGCGGTCTTTCCCCTCATCACCTCTGCCTCGGGCACGGGCGGCTCGTCTCCGCGCGCCGACTGGGCGACGATCGAGAGCGCGGCAGACGACAGCCGGGCGAGGTCGTCGCGGGCCTGCGCGTCGTCGATGTCGATCAGCTGTCTGAGGCTCCAGTCGCCGCTCAGGATCGCGAGCGCGGCCTGCAGGTCACTCATGTAGCCGCCCGTCCGCACGGGCTGGGGGCAGTAAGACGCGGGGAGCCCGGGCTCGAGCGACTCGTCGACGAGGAGTCCCCACACCTGCTCGAACGGCACCTTGCCGACGAGCTCCTCGATGTCGATGCCGCGGTACCTGAGCGAGCCGCCCTCCTTGTCGGGCTCGGCGATCTGCGTCTCGAACGCGACCACCCCCTCGAGCCCCGGCCTGAAGTCGTTGGTGCCGCTCATATGGCTTCCTCCAGCTCGATGACCCGGCCGACCGACCGTTCCTGCGCCGCCGCCAGCACGAGTGCCGCCGCTGCGGCGTCCTGGACGGCGACGCCGACGGACTTATACAGCGTGATCTGCTCCGGCGAGGTGCGTCCCGGCCGGACACCCGCCACGAGCTCCCCGAGCTCCGCGTGGACGTGGCTGGCATCCACGCCGACGAGCTCCGGCGCCCCCGCCGGCGGCGGCGCGAGCGCCGACTCACGTGACTCGACGACGAGCAGAGCGTCGGCGACGGTCGCCGCGTCAAGCTCGCGCCCGGCCGGGTTGAGCCCGACCGAGTTGACGTGCGCGCCTGGCGAGAGCCACTCGCGACGGACGACGGGCTCACGGGCGTGCGTCGTCGTCGCGACCACATCGGCTCCCCGGACCGCCTCTTCATAGGAGCTCACGGCGTGCGCTCCGGGACCGAGCTCGCCTGCGAGCGCCTCGGCCTTCGAGATCTCGCGGGACGCGATCCGGATCTCGGCGAAGTCGCGCACGCGCGGGAGCGCGCGTGCGTGCGAGCGCGCCTGGACGCCGGCGCCGATGATCGCCAGCACGCGCGCGTCCTCCCGCGCGAGCAGGCGGGTGGCCAGCGCGGAGCCGGCCGCGGTCCGCGTCGCAGTGATGTACGTGCCGTCCATCAGCGCAACGGGCGTCCCGTTCTCGGGGTCGAACACGCAGATCA